>CALKYL010000489.1 GCA_938003515.1 uncultured bacterium | reverse complement strand
CAGGCCGCCGACGTGGGCCGTGTTGCTGATGAACGGGATCACGAAGCCGATGACGAGGTTGACCGCGATCAGGCCGAGCACGCGACGCGGGCCCTCGTAGTCCAGGAACGCGAGCGCGTGTCGGCCCTGGCGCATCTGCCACGCGACGATCGCGCCCATCATGCCGAACAAGGCGCCCGAGCCGCCGACCACCGGCTGCTGCACGCGGTAGACGAGGCAGACCGCGAGCCCGGCGCCGAGCGCCGACACGACGTAGAGCACGAGCATGCGCGCGCTGCCGAGCACGCGTTCGAGCGACGGTCCGAGCACCAAGAGGAACCAGGTGTTGAACACGAGGTGCAAGAGGCCTCCGTGCAGGAACGCGTGGCTGAGGAGGCGCCACGGCTCGCCCTCGCTGACGCCGAGCGGGCTGAGGCTGCCGTAGGCGTGCAGCATCTCGGTCGTCGGCGCGAACGGGTCGGTCAGGAAGGCCATCGTCACGTAGGCGAGCGCCACGAGCAGCGTCACCGGGATCTCGTCGGCTTGTTCGAACAGGCTCTTCACGGTCGCACTCCCAGTCGCCAGCAGCGCACCCGCGCGAGCGCGCGATACCAGTTCTCGTCGGCGGTCAGGCGCGTCGTCGCCGGCTCGGCCGCCGCGCGAAAGCACGCCGCGGCCTCGTCCCGGCGTCCGGCGGCCAGGAGCGCCTCGCCGTGCCAGCAGCTGCTGCGGCGGCTGCCGCCGTGCCGTTCGGCGTGCTGCGCGAACGTCGCCAGCGCGTCGTCGTCGCGGCCGAGCAGGTGCTGCACCCGGGCCGCGTGCAGCAGCGCGTCCCCGAACGCGTGCCCCGGATCCTCGCGTTCGGCGGCCTGGAACGCGGCGAGGGCCTGCGGCAGCGCGCCGGCGCGCAGCAGCAGCAGCCCGAGCAGCTGCTGTGCGGGGGCGAGGGACGGGTCGAGCTCGACGGCCCGCTGCGCGTGCGGCCCGGCGAGCGCGAGGTCGGTGCGCAGCCACGCCAGCCGGGCGACCTCGAGGTGCCGCTGCGCGGTCTCGAGGTGCTGCAGCTCGGACAGCGCGCGCAGGAGCGGCGCGCGATCGACCGACCACGACGTGCGCACGCGGGCCGCCGATCGGCGCAGCCACGCGGGGAAGGGCGGATACAAGAGGAGCGCGACCAGGGTCGCCGCGGCCAGGACCAGGAGCGCGGCCGAGCCGTAGCGACGGGCCGCCTGCGTCAGCCGCACGGCGAGCTCGGGGTCCCGCTGGTGCACCGCCCACAGCGCGAACGGCGCGAGCGCCGCGGTCCAGACGAGGACGAGCGGGAGCAGCGCGGCCAGGCGACGGGGCGCGCGCGGCGAGGCCGGCGGGGCCGACGGCGGCGGCGGCGCATCAGCCATGCTTCGCCACGAACGTGCCGCGCTCCTTGTCCTTGACGACGCCGGGGAAGCGCAGCACCTGGTTGTGCATCGCCACGTAGATGCCGGGCGGCAGGATCTGCACCGCGAGCAGCGCCTCGGTGAGGTTCTGCAGCGCGTCGGTGTTGCGCATCACGTAGGGCCGCATCGCCCCGGTCAGTACGATCGGGACGCGCGGCGACGGCAGCAGCGCGTGGATGCGGTCGCCGGTCGTCGCCAGCCGGTCGGTGCCGTGCACGATGACCACCCCGTCGTGCGCCGCCGCCATCGTGCTCGCGGTATGCGCGATCAGCTCGTGGTCCTGCGGCGTCATCTCGAGGCTGTCCTTGTTCATCAAGGGCACCCTCACGACGGCGATGCCGTGCAGCTGCAGCGACGCCAGCACGACGTCGAGCACGCTGGCGCGGTTGTCCAGGACGCCCTCGAGCTCGTCGTAGGTCTTCTCGATGGTGCCGCCGGTCGAGATCAGGGCGATGCGCTTCTTCGCGACCACGCGCGCAGCATCGCGGAAAGCGGGCCGGTCGGCCACTGGGAAGGCGCGAGGCCCCGCCGGCGCGGCGAGGTGGCCGAGGGCGCGGGGCGGCGCTACAACCGTCGCCGTGCAGTATCGCTCCCTCGGCTCCAGCGGCCTCCGGGTCAGCGCGGTCGGCCTCGGCTCCTGGCTGACGATCGGCAACGCCGTCGACGACGCCGGGTCCCGGGACCTCGTCCGCCACGCGTTCGAACGCGGCGTCAACCTGTTCGACACCGCCGACGTCTACAACCACGGCGAGGGCGAGCGCGCCCTCGGCCTCGCGCTGAAGGAGCTGCCGCGCCACCGGGTGGTGCTCGCGACCAAGTGCTTCTTCCCGATGAGCGACGACCCGAACGACCGCGGGCTGTCGCGCAAGCACGTGCACGAGTCGCTCGCCGCGTCGCTTCGGCGCCTCGGCACCGACTACGTCGACCTCTACCAGTGCCACCGGTTCGACGACGAGACGCCGCTGCGCGAGACCGCGCAGGCCATGCACGACCTGATCGTGCGAGGCCTCGTGCTCTACTGGGGGGTCAGCATGTGGCCGGCGGAGCGCATCGCCGAGGCGGCGGCGCTGTGCCGGGCCGAGGGCTGGCACGCGCCGATCTCGAACCAGCCCCTGTACAACCTCTACCGCCGCGACATCGAGGCGGCCGTCGTGCCGACGAGCCGCCGCGAGGGGCTCGGCCAGCTCGTCTATTCGCCGCTCGCGCAGGGCGTGCTGACCGGCAAGTACGAGCCGGGAGCGCCGCCGCCGCCGGGCACGCGCGCGACCCAGGAGGGCGCGCGCCGGTTCGTCGACCGCTACCGCACCGACGACAACCTCGAGAAGGCGCGCCAGCTCGTCGCGCTCGCGAAGCGGCACGGGCTGTCGGCGACGCAGGTCGCGCTCGCGTTCTGCCTGCGCGGTCCCGGCGTCGCGTCGGTGCTGGTCGGCGCGCGCGACCGGCAGCAGCTCGACGAGAACCTCTCGGCCGTCGACGCAGAGCTGTCCGACGAACTGGTGCTGGAGCTCGACCGGCTGTTCCCCGCGTGACGCCGCCCTTGTTGTTGCGTCTGCCCGACGACGCGTCGCTGCGGCAGATGTTCGAGCGGCGCTACGGCCCGTCGGACCGCCTCGGCTGGGGGCCGCGGCAGCGGCTGCGCGCCGGCTACTACACGCCGGACGACGTCTACGAGGCGCTCGTCGCCGGTCTGGTCGTGCCCGGGGTCTCGTGGCTCGACGTCGGCTGCGGCCGCGAGCTGTTCCCGAGCAACCCGGGCCTCGCGGAGGCGCTGTCGACGCGCTGCGCGCGGCTCGTCGGCGTGGACCCCGACCCGACCCTGCAGGAGAACCGCTGGGTGCACGAGCGGGTCGCGTCGGGCATCGACGCCTACGACGGCGGCGAGGCGTTCGACCTGGTGACGATGCGCATGGTCGCGGAGCACGTCGACGACCCGGCCGCGTGCGCCCGCGGCGTCCGGCGGGCGCTGCGGCCCGGCGGCCTCGCGGTGGTGTTCACGGTCTCGGCGTGGTCGCCGGTGCCGCTCCTGACCCGGCTCGCGCCGATGCCGCTGCGCCACGCCGTCAAGTCGTGGCTGTGGGGCACGCAGCCGAAGGACACGTTCCCGACGCGGTTCCGCATGAACACGCGCCGGGCGCTGCGTCGCCGGTTCGCGGCCGTCGGGCTGCACGAGCAGGCCTTCCTGCGCCTCGACGACTGCCGCACGTTCGCGCGGTTCCGCAGCCTCTCGCGGCTCGAGCTGTTCGGCATGCGGCTGTGCCGCGCGGTCGGCGTGCCCTACCCCGAGCACTGCCTGCTCGGGATCTACCGGCGCGGGTAGAGCCACGGCCGCGGCGCCATCGGCGCCGCCGCGACCTGCGCACATCGGCGCATGGAGCGCGCGCCGCGGGCGCCCGATGGGCGGGCCATGCGCGTGCGCGATGTCATGACGTCCCGGCCGTTCACGATCCGCCGCGACAAGCGGCTGCAGGCGGTGCAGTCGATGCTCGAATGGGGGGCGTTCCGGCACGTGCCGGTCGTCGACGAGCACGGCTTCCTCGTCGGCGTCGTCAGCCAGACCGACGTGCTGAAGGCGTCGGCGTCCGAGCTCGACCCGGACACGCCGCGCGCGCAGCGCTGCCTGCAGCTCGCGTCGGTGGCGGTCGAACGCGTCATGCGCGGAGAGGTCGTGACCGCCGATCCCGACGAGACCGTCGCCGAGGCCGCGGCGCGCATGCTGCGCCTGCGCATCCACTGCCTGCCCGTGGTCGAGCTCGGGCGGGTCGTCGGCATCGTCACCGCCCGCGACCTGCTCGGGGTGGTCGCCGACCAGCCGGCAGTTGACCCGGCAGTGCGGTGACCCTCAGCGGCGGGCGCGCCGGCGCCGCGCGGGGCGCTCTTCGTGCTGCTCGCGCAGCAGGATGTCGACCCGACCGTTCTCGCTGACCTGCCGCTCGACCTCGAAGGCGCCGGTCGCCTCCACGAGGGTCGACAGCTTGCCGTGGCCGTAGCTGCGCGAGTCGAAGTCCGGCTGCTGCGACATGATCTTGGCGCCGACGGTGCCGAGATCGGCCCAGCCCTCCTCGTCTTCGCTGGCCTCGACCGCCCAGCGCAAGAGGCCGACGAGCTTGTCGTCGATCGGGAGCTTGCCGGCCCGCGACTTCTGCCCCGCGTCCTCGGGCGCGGCGCCGCGCAGGATGTCGGTGAACACGAACCGGTCGCACGCCGTGACGAACGCGCGCGGCGTCTTGCGCTCGCCGAAGCCGATCACCATCAGGCCCTCCTCGCGGATGCGCGACGCGAGCCGCGTGAAGTCGCTGTCGCTGCTGACGAGGCAGAAGCCGTCGAGCTTGCCTTCGTAGAGCAGGTCCATCGCGTCGATGATCATCGCGCTGTCGGTCGCGTTCTTGCCGGTCGTGTAGCGGAACTGCTGGATCGGCTGGATGGCGTGTTCGAGCAGCATCGTCTTCCACGACTTCAGCGCCGGCAGCGTCCAGTCGCCGTAGATGCGCTTGACCATCGCGGTGCCGTAGTTCGCGACCTCGGCGAGCAGGCCCTCGAGGGCCTGGGACGAGACGTTGTCGGCGTCGATCAGCACGGCGAAGCGCCGCTGCGGGGCGGAGGGTTCCATCGGCCGAGAGGGTAGTCGGGCGGGCACCGTTACGGCCATGCGCCACTGGATTTCCGTCGGCTCCCGTCGCAGGCTTGATCGCGCCCGCGTATGGAGTTCCAGGACTACTACACGACCCTCGGCGTCTCGCGGACGGCGTCGGCCGACGAGATCAAGCGCGCCTACCGCAAGCTCGCGAAGGAGTGGCACCCCGACCGGCACGCGCCGCACGAGCGCGAGGAGGTCGAGAAGCGGTTCAAGTCGATCGCCGAAGCCAACGAGGTGCTCAGCGACCCCGAGAAGCGCAAGCGCTACGACGCGCTCGGCGAGCACTGGCGGCACGGCCAGGAGTTCCGGCCGCCGCCCGGCGGCGGCGGCGGCTTCCGGTCCGTCGACCCCGAGGAGTTCGCGCGCATGTTCGGCCAGGGCCGGGGCGGCGGCGGGGGTTTCTCGGACTTCTTCGCCCAGATGTTCGGCGACATGTTCGCCGGCGCGGGGGGC
>CALKYL010000488.1 GCA_938003515.1 uncultured bacterium | reverse complement strand
CCGTGCGCGCCGCGCCGGCGCACGTCGGCGCGACGATCACCGCGCACCACCTGCTCTGGTCGCGCGCCGAGCTGTTCCGCGGCGGCCTCCGGCCGCACGCGTTCTGCCTGCCGGTGCTCAAGCGCGAGCGCCACCGCCGGGCGCTGCTGGCGGCGGCGACCGGCGACGACCCGCGCTTCTTCCTCGGCACCGACAGCGCACCCCACGCCCGGCGGGCCAAGGAGAGCGACTGCGGCTGCGCCGGCGTCTACACGGCGCACGCGGCCCTCGAGCTGTACGCGGAGGCCTTCGAGCAGGCCGGCGCGCTCGAGCGGCTCGAGGCGTTCGCGAGCCACCGCGGCGCCGACTTCTACGGCCTGCCCCGGAACCGCGAGCGCGTCGCGCTCGAGCGGCGCGCGTGGCGCGTGCCAGACGACCTGCCGTTCGGCGACGACCGGCTGGTGCCGATGCGCGCCGGCACGGCGATCGGCTGGCGGCTCGCCGACGGCGCCCCCGGCCGAGACGCCGGCTGACGCTGGCGCGCGGCGCATGCACCCGGGACACTGAGCGCGTGGAACTCTGCGTCGCCACCGACCTGTCCCCGTCGAGCCGCGCGGCGGTCGACCTCGTGCTGTCCTGGGCCCAGAAGCTCGGCGCCTCCGTGCGGCTGCTGCACGTCGTGCACGACCCGGTGCTCGCGCCGGCGCTGAGCAACGACGTGCCGAGCGACGTCGCGCGGGCCGACGAGGCGCTGCGCGCGATCGCGGCGCGCGCGCCGTGTCCGTGCAAGGTCGACGTGCGCACCGCCGAGGACGTCGCCGGCGAGGTCGTGACGGCGTCGAAGCGCTGCGCCTACCTGTTCGTCGGCTCGCAGGGCAAGTCGGCGTTCGAGCGGCTGCGGCTCGGCTCGATCGCGACCGCCGTGCTGCGCAAGAGCCACGTGCCGGTCGTCTGCATCCCGCACCCGAAGAAGGGCGCGGGGGGAGCCTCCAGCTAGCCTTCGGACGCCGGCTGACGCTGCCGCAGCCACTTCTTGTCGAAGTGCGGGTTGGCGACCAGCACGTCGCAGGTGCTGCACACATCGGGGTAGTCCTTCTCGTGCATGCGGCGGCGGAACTCGCGGTACTTGTCGCCGTTCCAGATCTCGGCCATCGGCCGCTCGTTGACGTTGCCCATCAACAGCTCCTTCGGACCGCGGCAGCACGGGAACACGTCGCCGTTCGGCTCGATCTTGACGTAGTTGGTCGCCATCGAGCAGAAGTGCGGGAAGCGCTCGCGCACCTCGTCGAGCATGATCGACAGCACCTCGGGCGTGATCTGCCGCGCCGCCGGCGCCCGCGGCTGCACCGCCCGCCGGTACGGATCGTCGATGTCGACGTGGAAGATCAGGCCGCGCGCCTCCGCACGCGCGCAGGCGCGGTCGAGCGCCGCCACGATCTCCTCCTGCGAGAACGCGGCGAACACGTTCTGGTCGCGGCAGCGCACGGCGTTGTCGAGCATCGGCTGCACGCGCAGGTCGCAGCCGGCGTCGACCGCGCCGAGGTCGGCGACGAAGTCGACCAGCTCGTCGAGGTGCTGCAGGTTGTCCTTGACCAGGACGGCGACGAAGCCGACCGGCACGCCGCGCTCGGCCGCGATCTTCAGGATGTCGCGCACGTTGGCGACGACGGTGTCGAAGTCGGCACGCGCGCGCAGCATCTCGAACACGTCCTTCCGCGAGCTGTCGAACGAGATCCACAGCTTGTGCACGCGGTCGGCCATGTCCGCGAACTTCTCGCCCGTCAGCAGCGTGCAGTTCGAGTACATGTTGAGGTAGACCTCGTGCTCGCGGCACTTCTTCAGCACCATCTTGAAGTCCGCGAGCATCGGCTCGGACAGCGCCGACGGCGTCCACAGCGTCATGCCCGGCAGGATCTCGTCGAGCAGCCGGACCGCGTCCTCCTTCTTCATCACCTCGAGCGGCAGGCCGTCGGCCTGCTGGCACATGATGCAGCGCAGGTTGCAGACGTTGTTGGGCGCGAACTCGAGCCAGGCCGGCTGCGACGACCACTGCTCGGCGCCGGACGCGAGGTCGGCGACGACGGCGTAGTAGTTGCGCAGCTCGCGGACGATCGTGCTCATGGTGTCGGTGCCGCCGGGGGTTTCCGGGGCAGAGCATGCTACCCCGAACCGGCGGCGCGTGCGGCGGCGGCCGGGACCGCCCGCTGCCACCGGCCGATCGGGCCGGTCAGCGGGCGCGCGCGAGCCGAGCGATGCGGCGCGCCAGCTGCGACGGGTTCAGGTCGTCGCGGTTGCACAGGCACACGACCGTCAGCTCCTCGGCGGGCACGCGCAGCAGTTCGGCCCGGTAGGCGGCCCAGGCGCCGCCGTGGCTGACGATCGGCGTGCCGTCGAGCTCGTCGAAGACCAGCCCGCAGCCGTAGTCGAGCGGCTCGCCGCCGTCGAGCGCGCCGGGCCGCGCCATCGCGGCGCGCAGCGCCTCGCCGCCGACCGGGCCGTGCGCGAAGTTGCGCGACCACTTCAAGAGGTCGCCGACGGTGGTGAACACCGCGCCGTCGCCGGTCTGCTCCCAGTTGCTGAAGTTCCAGCGCCAGCCGCCCCGGGCGCTCTTCGAGTAGCTCAGCGCGCGGTTCGGCACGAGGTCGGTGCACTGTTCGTGCACGTGGGTCGACGCCATGCCGAGCGGGCCGAAGATGCGCTCCTGCGCGAACGCCGGCAGCGGCCGGCCCGAGACCCGGCCGACGACGAGCGACAACAAGAGGTAGTTGCTGTTCGAGTAGGCCCAGCGCGTGCCGGGGTCGAACGCGAGCGCGTCGACCTTCGCCAGCGCGTCGAGCGCGTCGTCGTTGGTCGTGCGGTCCTCGACGTCGGCGCCCCCGGCCGTCATCAGCCCGATGTAGTCGGGCACGCCGCTCGTGTGCAGCATCAGGTGGCGCAGTGTCACCGGCTCGCAGCACGCCGGCAGCTCGTCGACGTGGCGCCGGATCGGGTCGTCGAGCGCGAGCTTCTCGTCCTGCTGCAGCAGCAGCACGCACGCGGCGGTGAACTGCTTGGACGTCGAGCCGATGTCGAGCACGGAGTCGACCGACAGCGGCACCGAGCGCTCGAGGTCGGCGAGGCCCCAGGCCTTCTCGAGCAGCACTTCGTCGCCGGCGGCGACCAGCACGACGGCGCCGGGCGAACCGGGGCGTTCGCAGCCGCGGAACAGCCGGTCGACCTCTTGCTCGAACGTCGGCGGCGCGGGCTCCGGGTCCTGGCCGGCGACGAGCGCCGGCCACAGCAGCGCGGCGGCGAGGAGACGGGTGGCGGGCATGGGCGCTGGCGTGGCCGGGGGGCCGTGCGGCCTGTCACGGCGAGCTGGCACGGCGAGCTGTAACGCCGAGCTGGCCGCGCGTCGCCACTCCCGAACGCAGCGACGCTCGTTGTCAGGAACTGGAGCGGGTGATGAGATTCGAACTCACGACCCTCACGTTGGCAACGTGATGCTCTACCACTGAGCTACACCCGCACACCAGTGAGCCTTGCGCGCGACGCAAACCGGCCCGCGTTTTCCGCGAGACGGGTTGACCCCGCGAACGAGGGCGCACATTCGTATGGATCCCGCCCGTGGAAGTCAAGCGTCCTGATCCCGCCCCAGGGCGGCCCTCCCCCACGCCCGCACGGCCGCGCATGCACGAGCCGACCCCGTCGACCTTTCCCATGCTGCTCGGCCAGCGCGTGCGCCGCTACGGCGACCGCGTCTTCCTGCCCAGGCGGCGCGCCCAGGACCCGTCGCCGATCACGTTCGACCGGCTGCTCGCCGACGTCGACGCGCTGGCGGCCGCGCTGCTCGACCTCGGCATCGGCCGCGGCGACCGCGTCGGGCTGATCGCCGAGAACCGCTACGAGTGGCTGTTGATCGACCAGGCGCTGGCCAGCATCGGCGCGATCGACGTGCCGCGCGGCTCCGACACGACGCCGACCGAGCTCGAGTTCATCCTGCGGCACAGCGGCTGCCGCGCCGCGTTCGCCGAGGACGACGGCGTCGCCGCCGAGCTGCTCGCGATGAAGGACGGGCTGCCGCAGCTCGAGCACGTGTTCGTGATGCAGGACGAGACGAGGGTCGACGGCGCGACGGCGCTCGGCGTCCTGCTACGGCGCGGCGAGGACCTGCGCGCGCGGGCCGCCGGGGCGCTCGACGCCGCGCGCGAGGCCGTGCAGCCGGACGACCTGCTGACGATCGTCTACACGAGCGGCACGACGGCCGAGCCCAAGGGCGTCATGCTGACCCACCGCAACGTGCTGTCGAACGTGCGCGTCGTCACCGACGTGCTGTCGATCGACGAGCGCGACGTGTTCCTGTCGGTGCTGCCCGCGTGGCACGTCTACGAGCGCATCATGGACTACCTCGCGCTCGCGGCCGGCTCGCAGCTGGCCTACACCGACCGCCGCCGCATCAAGGAGGATCTCGCCGAGGTGCGGCCGACGGTGTTCGCCGCGGTGCCGCGCATCTGGGAGATGCTGCACGACGGCGTCGTCAACCACTCGCGCAAGCTCGAAGGCCTCGGCGGCAGGTTGCTGCGCCGCAGCCTCGCGCTGTCGCGGGCCGTGGGCGCGCGCCGCGCGGGCGCGCTGCAGCGCCTCGAGCACGCGCTGCTCGACCGCGTCGTGCTGCGCAAGGTGCGCAGCCAGTTCGGCGGGCGGCTGCGCCTGTGCGTCAGCGGCGGCGGCGCCCTGCCGCGCCACATCGACGAGACCCTGCTCGGCATGGGCCTGCCGATCCGCAACGGCTACGGCCTGACCGAGACCAGCCCGGTCGCCGCCGTTCGTCTGCCGCACCAGACCGAGCCCGGCCACATCGGCCCGCCGCTGCCGGAGACCCGCATCGAGGCGCGCCGCGAGGACGGCACGCCGTGCGCGGTCGGCGAGACCGGCGTCCTGTGGATCCGCGGCCCGCAGGTCATGCGCGGCTACTACGAGAACCCGACCCGCACGGCGGCGGTGCTGACCCAGGACGGCTGGTTCAACAGCGGCGACCTCGGCCACGTCGACGCCGACGGCAACCTGTGGATCACCGGCCGCGCGAAGGACACGATCGTGCTCGCCGGCGGCGAGAA
The DNA here is from genome assembly GCA_938003515.1 of uncultured bacterium. The sequence goes on along the minus strand of CALKYL010000488.1, from coordinate 424 downwards.
CGTCGAGCCCGAGCCGCTCGAGACGCTGATCAAGACCTCGCCGTTCGTCGAGCAGGCGGTCGTCGTCGGCCAGGACCAGAAGACGCTCGGCGTGCTGCTGGTGCCGATGAAGGAGGCGCTCGAGCAGGAAGTGCCCGCGGCCGAGTGGGACGAACGGGACGGCGTGCTGCGCGGCCGCGCGGTCGAGGCGCTGATGCGGCGCGAGCTCGACCGCATGATGACGCGCGAGAACGGCTGCCGGGCGGTCGAGCGCATCGGCGCGCTGCGCGTGCTGTCGGAGCCGATGACGCCCGAGAACGGGCTGCTGACGCAGACGCTCAAGGTCCGCCGGCACGTCGTCGCGGAGCGCTACGGCGACGTCATCGCCAGGATGTTCGATCGTCACGTGACGTAGTCGTGGATCCACCGCGGCACCAGCGGCAGC
>CALKYL010000487.1 GCA_938003515.1 uncultured bacterium | reverse complement strand
GACTTGAACCCGCGACATCGACCTTGGCAAGGTCGCACTCTACCAACTGAGTTAACGGCCCGTTCCGGTCAGGCGCAGAACGGTGACCGGCGCGCGCACGCACCGATCGGGCGGGGGAGCGTAGCGAGGCCGGCTCCGCCGGGCAAGCGACTGCTGCCGGTCACTTCGGCGCGGCCGGGAACGCGCCGTAGAACGCCGTCTGCAGGGTCAGGGTCGTCGCTTCGCGGCCCGCCTCGGCGAACGCGTGCACGAGGGCCTTGGCGATCTCCGGCACGCGGCCGGGCACGGTCGTGAACGCGATCAGCCCCGGGCCGTGGCCGCAGATCGTCGCGCCGGCGGCGCCGCCCGCGACCGCGGCCGTGAGCGCCCGGTCGAGGCCGGGCACGAGGCGGCGGCGGTAGGGCAGGTGCACCTCGTCGAGCAGGCTCTCGCGCAGCAGCTCCTCGTCGGCGTGCTGCAGCGCGTGCAGCACGCCGAGCGTGCGGCCGACGGAGCGCCGCGTGGCGGCGTGCGGCAGCGTCGGCGGCAGCACGCGCTTGGTCTCGGCGGTGCCCATCTGCACGTCGGGCAGCGCGATGACGTAGTGCCAGTCCGGGTGCACCGGCAGCGACAGTGGCCGGTGGCGCAGCGCGGTCTCCTGCGGCGGCGACAGCTGCGTCGTCGCGGTCAGGCCGCCGAGCAGCGCCGCGGCGCCGTGCGCCGGGTCGCCGCCGAGCGGCACCAGCGCGTCGAGCACCTGCGCGGGCGTGCACTTCTTCTTCGCGAGCCGGACCGCGACGCACAGGCCGGCGACGTAGCCGGCCGAGATCGTGCCCATGCCGGTGCCGCGCGGGATCGTGCCCTCGACGACGACCGAGAGGCCCTTCTGCAGCGACACCTCGAGCAGCTCGGCGCCGCGGCGCAGGCCGCGCAGCACCGGGTCGTGGCGCGGGTCCTCGAGGCGCGCCGACGGGTCGTCGCGCCGTTCGACCAGCACCTCGCCGTCGGTGCGCAGCTCGACGGTGATGCCGAGCGGCAGGTCGAGCGCGAGGCCGACGACGCCGAAGCCGGGCCCGAGGTTCGCCGCGCTGGCGGGCACGTGGAAGGTGATCGGCGTCGGCTTGGCCACGGTGCTCTATCGGCCGCGAACGGCCGGTTCCGGCGTCAATCGCCGAAGCGGATGCCCTGGGCGAGCGGCAGGTCGTCGCCCCAGTTGACGGTGCTCGTCTGGCGGCGCATGTAGGCCTTCCAGCTGTCGGAGCCCGACTCGCGGCCGCCGCCGGTCTCCTTCTCGCCGCCGAACGCGCCGCCGATCTCGGCGCCGCTGGTGCCGATGTTGACGTTGGCGATGCCGCAGTCGCTGCCGACCGCCGACAGGAACTGCTCGGCGCTCCTGACGCTGCCGGTGAAGATCGCGCTGCTCAGGCCCTGCGGCACGTCGTTGTTGAGGCGGATGGCCTCGTCGAGCGACTTCACCGGGATCAGGTAGAGGATCGGCGCGAACGTCTCCTCCTTGCAGATCGGCAGCGTCTTCGGGCAGCGCACGATCGTCGGCTGCACGTAGGCGCCGCCCTTCAGCGCCGGCGCGACCTTGGCGCGCTTGCCGCCGCAGACGACCTCGCCGCCCTGCTCGACGGCGGTCACGACGGCCGCGTCGAAGGCCTTCGCCGACGGTTCGTCGATCAGCGGGCCGACCAGCGTCTTGCCGTCGAACGGGTCGCCGATGCGACACGAGCGATAGGCCTCGACGAGCCGGCGCTGCAGCGTGTCGAGCACCTTCTCGTGCACGAGCACGCGGCGGGTCGTGGTGCAGCGCTGGCCGGCCGTGCCGACGGCGCCGAAGACGATCGCGCGCACCGCGAGGCCGAGGTCGCAGTCGTCCATGACGACGATCGCGTTGTTGCCGCCGAGCTCGAGCAGGGTGCGGCCGAAGCGCTGCGCGACGCGCGGACCGACGATCCGGCCCATGCGCGTGCTGCCGGTCGCCGACACGAGCGGCACCCTGGGGTCGTCGAGCAGCGCGCCGCCGACGGTGAGGTCGGGGCCGATCGCGAGGCCGACCAGCGGCGCCCACTCGTCGCCGAGCACGGACGCCGCGATCCTGGTCATGGCGATCGCGCACAGCGGCGTCTTCAGCGACGGCTTCCACAGGCACGCGTCGCCGCAGACGAGCGCGAGCATCGCGTTCCACGACCACACCGCGACCGGGAAGTTGAACGCCGTCACGATGCCGACGGTGCCGAGCGGCTGCCAGGTCTCGCGCATGTGGTGGCGCGGCCGCTCGCTCTGGATCGTCAGGCCGTAGAGCTGCCGGGAGAGCCCGACCGCGAAGTCGGCGATGTCGATGCACTCCTGCACCTCGCCGAGCCCCTCCTGCACGATCTTGCCGGCCTCGAGCGTGACCAGCCGGCCGAGCAGCTCCTTGTGCTCGCGGAACGCGTTGCCGATGCGGCGCACGTATTCGCCGCGCTGCGGCGCCGGCACCTCGCGCCAGCGCAGGAACGCGGCGTGCGCCGCGTCGCTGACGGCCGCGTAGTCGTCGGCGTCCGCCATGCGAACGGCGGCGACCTCGGCGCCGTCGACCGGCGAGCGCACCGGCAGCCGTTCGCCGCCGGTCTTGCGCCACGTGCCGTCGAACGCGCCCGCCGCGGTCTTGCCGATGCCGAGCTTCTTCAGGAAGGAGAGGTCCATGCGCCGCGCACTGTGCACGGCGGCGGCGGCGGTGCAAGCGCTACGTACGCGACGCGGCCCGCCGCGCCCCGGGGCCGGGCGCGGCGGGCCGGTCCGGACCGCGGCGGACTACCGCCAGATCTGGTTGTTGTTGGCGCGCCACAGCGCGTTGCGCAGCCTGGCCTGCTGGTGCCGGGCCGGGCCGCTGCACGGCGGCGTGTAGCGGTGCGCGCACAGGCTCGCGACCGACTGCTGCATCAGCTCGGCGACGGTCATGACGCCGAGGCACGGGTCGTCGATCACGCAGGCGGCGGACACGCGGCCGGTCAGCACGTTGGCGTGCATCGCGACCAGCTGCGCCGACAGCGAGTAGGCCATGTTCCAGGCGTTCTGGAAGCGCAGGTACCACTTGAGGTGCCACTTGCTGCACGGCGACACGTAGTGGCCGAAGGTGTTGACGATGCAGAGCATCGGCAGCGTCGGCAGGATGCCGGCCTGCTCCGCTTCGCAGACGCCCTGCCACGACCACCAGTAGCACAGCGGCTTGGCGTCGCACGGCAGCACCTCGGTGTCGAGGCCGAAGTCGCCGACGGTGACCGGCGCGCAGTCGCAGACCGTGACCGCGAACGACGACGCCGTGGTGGCGACGGAGCCGGTCGGCACGGACAGCTCGACGGTGTATTCGCCGGCGTCGACGTCCTCGAAGACGTAGGCGCCGTCCGATCCGGTCGTCGCGGGCACCGAGCCCCCGGCGCCGATCAGGACGACCTCCGCGCCGGCGACGCCGGCTTCGCCCGCGTCGCGCAGGCCGTTGCGGTTCGCGTCCTCGAACACGACGCCGCCGACGTCGCTGCCGGTGCCGTCGCCGATCCGGAACGAGTGGTAGGAGCGCACCGCGCACAGGCCGGTGGTCGGGTGCACGCCGCCGGCGAGCAGGTAGGGGTTCTGCGGGCCGTTGCTCAGATCCCAGACGTCGCCGTACCAGGCCTTGAAGCGGCACTGCGAGTACTGCGACGCCGAGAACGGGTTGAGCCGCAGGCTCTGACCGACGCCGTTGAGGCCGACGCCGAAGACCGCGTTCTGCGGATTGGCCGAGAACGGCAGCGACAGCGAGATGACGCCGTTGTCGTTCTGCACCGCGACGAAGCGGTCCATCGGGTCGTTGGTCGACACGACCTCGTCGAGCCCGTCGATCGGCGTGTCGGTCACGTGCACGTAGTAGGTGCCGCTCGCGAGCGCGGGGTCGAACGCGAGGTAGACGGTCTCGGTCGGCACGACGAACACGTTCTCGCCGACGGTCGCGTCGAACTCGACGGGCAGCTCGTTGCCCTGCGCGTCGACGATGTGAACGGGCCAGAGGTTGTCGGAACAGAACTGCTGGGCCGAGGCGGCGGCGGCCAGCACCGAAGAAGCCGCGAGGGCGAGGAGGCGGGTCTGGAGCATGGGTTGTCGGATCTGGATGCGGGTCTCGAGGCGCGGCGGCCGGGCGATCGGTCGACGGCGGTCCTTCCGCTTCGAGGCTAGCCCGCGATCCACGCTGCGCCGGATCGCCGCGCGGCCGCGCGCGGGCAGCTGGCCGGACCGCGCCGTGGCACCGGCGCTGCGGCCGTCCCGATGCTGGACTGCAGTCCGTACTTTCCGCGCGTCGGTGCCTCTGCTACCAACGAGGGGTGCTCGAAGAGGTCCTGCTCGAACTGGCGCTCTTGTTCGCGCTGTGCGTCGGCGTCGCGGTGACCTTCCACCGGCTGCGCCTGCCGCCGATCGTCGGCTTCCTGGTCGCGGGCGTCATGGTCGGGCCGCACGCCGTCGGCCTCGTCCGGCACGAGGCGATGGTGCGCGAGATCGCCGAGGTCGGCATCGTCGTGCTGCTGTTCGCCGTCGGGCTCGAGGTGCCGCTGCACCACCTCGCCCGGCTGCGCCGGACCATCGTGCGCGGCGGCCTGGTGCAGATCGTCGGCACCGTCCTGGTCACGACGCTCGTCTGCTGGCTCGCGGGCACCGGCCTCGCCACGGCGGTGTTCCTGGGCTTCCTGTTGAGCCTGTCGAGCACCGCGGCGTCGACGAAGGTGCTGGTCGACCACGGCGAGCTCTCGACGCCGCACGGCCGCATCGTGCTCGGCATCGCGATCGCGCAGGACCTCGCGGTCGTGCCGATGGTGCTGGCGATCCCGCTGCTCGGCGCGCTGCACGGCGCGCCCGCCGGGGCGGGCGCCGCCGCCGCCGCGGGCGAGCACGCGGCGAGCCCGTCGCAGGTGCTGTGGAACCTCGGCATGCTCGCGGTCGTGGTCGCGGGCGCGCGCCTTCTGATCGAGCCGTTGGTGGCGCTCGTGTGCCGCACGCGCAACCGCGAGCTGTTCGTGCTGTTCCTGGCGACCTGGTGCCTCGGCCTCGCCGTCGTCACCGCCCACCTCGGCATGTCGCTGGCGCTCGGCGCCTTCCTCGCGGGCATCCTGCTGGCGGACTCCGATCACCACAGCCAGGCCGCCGCCGAGGTCGAGCCCTTCCGCGACGCGTTCGCGAGCCTGTTCTTCGTCTCGATCGGCATGCTGTTCGACTGGCGCACGATCGCCGACCAGCCCTGGACGGTCGGGGGGATCGTGCTCGCCGTCGTCGGCGGCAAGGCGCTGATCGTCGTCGGCGCCGCGTGG
>CALKYL010000486.1 GCA_938003515.1 uncultured bacterium | reverse complement strand
CTCGCTCTACAAGGGCCTGCCCGAGGCGCAGGGCTTCGACCCGGACCTGCCGGTGCCCGGCCGCATCTGCTGGAACGAGGTGCTGACGACCGACGACGAAGCGGCGCAGCGCTTCTACTCGGGCCTGTTCGGCTGGCGCGACGAGCCGATGGACCTGGGCGAGCACGGCACCTACCACGTGCAGAACCTCGGCGACAAGCAGGCCGGCGGCATCATGAAGAACCCGCAGAACGGCGCGCCGTCCTGCTGGCTGGTCTACTTCCTCGTCGAGGACCTCGAGCAGGCGACCGGGAAGGCGAAGCAGCTCGGCGCGACGTCGATGCTCGAGGGACAGCCGATCCCGAACGTCGGCCGCTTCTCGCTGCTCCAGGACCCGGTCGGCGCGGTGTTCGCCCTGTTCCAGGGCAACGAGCCGCTGCCGAAGTGACCGCCGGGACGCGCCCCGCTGCCCGCGACGCGGGCGCCCGCATACGATCGGCGACATGCGCTCCCTCCTCGCCCTGTCGCTGGTCTCGGCGGTCTCCGCGCAGACGTCGATCGTGCTGACGCCGTTCGCCGACGCGACCACCGACTCGAGCCAGCCGACGGTCAACTTCGGCACCTCGCCGGAGCTGGACTTCGGCAAGCAGTTCGCCTACGCGCCGAACTTCACCGTCTGGTTCGCGCGGGGACACGTCGAGTTCGACCCGTCGCCGTTCGTCGGCATCGGGGTGCCGACGCGCGCGACGTTCCATTGGTACCAGAGCCAGTCCAACGCGGCGGGCTGCCTCGACGTCTCGCTGCACCGCGTGACCGGCGGCTGGAGCGAGACGACGATCACCTGGCAGAACCAGCCGCCCTACGACCCGGCCGAGATCTCGCGCGCGTGCGTCGGCGACTCGTTCGCGCTCGGATGGAAGGCGTTCGACGTCACCTCGCTGGTGCGCTCCTGGCTCGACGGCACGGTGGTCGACTACTCCTTCGTCATCAAGGACCCGAACGAGAGCACCGCCGGCGCCGCGCGACCTGGGCTCGGCCACAGTCGCGAGTACGCGAACGCGGCGCTGCGGCCGTACCTCGAGATCGAGTTCGCGACGTCGTTCGGCACCGGCTGCACGACGCACGCGACGCAGCCGTTCCTGGCGGTCGCCGGCGGCAGCGCGATCATGGGCGAGACCCTCGAGCTCGGTCTCGGCCAGCTCGAGCCCGGCTCGCTGTCGGTCGTGTTCTTCGGACTCGGGAACACCATGTGGAACGCGACGCCGCTGCCGCTCTCGCTCGCCTCGATCGGCTACCCGAACTGCGAGCTGCTCGTCGAACCGGGCGTCGGCGTGCTCGCCGGGATCGCGCCGGGAACGACGGCGACGCTGCCGGTGGTCGTGCCGACGTCGGCGGCCTACAGCGGCCTGCCGCTGTTCGCGCAGGCGTTCGCGTTCACCCAGGCGGGGTCGCTCGAGGCGACGAACGGCCTCGGCTTCGCCGTATGGCTGCCGTGACGGCGCCCGCCGCCGGCGTCACTCGGTGACGGCGACCTGCGACAGCATCCACGCCATCTCGAACGCGCGGTCCTTCCAGCGGTCGTAGCGCCCCGAGGCGCCGCCGTGGCCCGCCGCTTCGAGCTTGCACTTGAGCAGCAGCGGGTTGGAGTCGGTCTTCAGGTGACGCAGCTTCGCGACGTACTTCGCGGGCTCCCAATACATGACCTGCGAGTCGTTGAAGCTGGTCGTGACGAGGATCGCCGGGTAGGCCATCTCGCGCAGGTTGTCGTACGGGCTGTAGGACAGGATGTAGTCGAAGGCGGCCTTCTCGTTGGGGTTGCCCCACTCGAGGTATTCGCCGACCGTCAGCGGCAGCGAGCTGTCCATCATCGTGTTGACGACGTCGACGAACGGCACCGCGGCATGCACCGCGCGGAACAGGTCGGGTCGCATGTTGACGACCGCGCCCATCAAGAGCCCCCCGGCGCTGCCGCCCTCGGCGAGCAGCCGGTCCTTCGACGTCCAGCCGCCTTCGATCAGCCGCTCGGCGCAGTCGACGAAGTCGGTGAACGTGTTCTTCTTGTTCATCAACATACCGTCCTCGCGCCAGGCCTCGCCCAGCGTGCTGCTGCCGCGCACGTGCGCGATCGCGAACACGACCCCGCGGTCGAGCAGGCTGACGCGCTCCGCCGAGAAGGCGGCCGGGATCGCGACGCCGTAGGAGCCGTAGCCGTAGAGCCAGAGCGGCGCGGTGCCGTCGCGCGGCGTGTCGCGCCGCCAGACGAGCGCGACCGGCCCGGACTTGCCGTCGCGGGCGCGCGCGAACACGCGCGTGGTCTCGTAGCGCGACGCGTCGTAGCCGTGCACGATCTGCTGCTTCTTCAGCGTGCGGGCGAGCGTGCGCAGGTCGTAGTCGTAGACGCAGGGCGGGGTGACCATCGACTGGTAGTCGACGCGGTAGATCGTCGACGTGAACTCCGGCGTGCCGCCGCTGCTCGCCGCGTACACGGACTCGGGGAAGGCGATCTCGCGCCAGGAGTCGGAGGCGAAGTCCAGCACGCGGAAGCGCGTCAGGCCGAGCTGCCGCTCGTGCACGACGGCGAAGTCGCGGAAGACCTCGAAGCCGACGACGTAGACGTCGTCGCGGTGCGGCACGACCTCGTGCCAGTTGGTCGGTCGCGGATCGTCGGCCGGCGCGCGGACGACGCGCCAGTTGAGCGCGTCGAGGTCGGTGCGCAGGTAGAAGGACCCGTCGCGGTGCTCGACCGTGTAGCGGTGGCCCTTCTGGCGGGGCAGCACGACGCGGAACGCGCCCGCGGGCTCGTCCGCGGCGAGGCACCGCCACTCGTAGGTGTCGGTGCTGAAGCAACCGAGCAGCACGAACCGCCCGTCCTTGGTCCGGTTGACGCCGATCCGGTACAGCTCGTCCGGCTCCTCGAACAGGAGCTCCGGCGCGCCGTCGACGCGGCGGCGCCACAGCTTGTCGGAGCGCTTGGTGACCGGGTCCTCGGTCACGTAGAACAGCGTCTCGCCGTCGGCGCCCCACGCGAGCGACGTCACGCGCTCGGCGAGGTCGGCGTGCACGCGGCCGGTCTCCAGGTCCTTGACGTGCAGCGTGTACTGCCGGAAGCCGGTGGTGTCGGTGGTGTAGGCGTAGCGGCCGCCGTCGTCGCTGACCTCGGTGTCGCCGATGCCGAGGTAGTCGAGCCCTTCGGCCATCTCGTTCTGGTCGAGCAGCACCTCTTCGTCGGCCGCCGGGTCGTAGTCCCCGTCGGGCGCGGCGCGGCGGCGACACCGGATCGGATACTGCAGGCCCTCGACCGTGCGCACGTAGTAGTGGTAGGCGCCACGGCGCGTCGGCACGCTGAGGTCGGTCTCCTCGACGCGGTCGATCCACTCCGCGTAGAGCGCGTCCTGCAGCGGCTGCAGACCGGCCGTCATCGCCTCGGTGTAGGCGTTCTCGGCCTCGAGATGGGCGCGCACGGCCGGCTGGTCCTTCTCGCGCAGCCAGTAGTAGTGGTCGACGTAGACTTCGTCGTGCCAGCGATTCTCGTGGGGCACGCGCTTGGCGACGGGCGGCATCGGGGTGTCGGTCGGGAGCGGAACGGTGCAGGCGGCGACAGCGAGGCCCGCCAGGGCGATTCGGCGCATGCGCAGAGTCTTGCCGGCGCGGCCGGTCCGCGCCAGCCCGGAGGAACGCGCTTGCATCGCGCCGATCGTTCGGCTTGCGTTCCGCGATGCGCCGCTCGGCGCAAGGTCAGAAACCATGAAGAACCTCCTCTGCAAGTTCTCCAAGGCCGGCGCCGCGTTGGCGCTCGGCGTCTGCCTGGCAGGCACGTCCTGCATCGGCCCCAACAACGCCTACAACTCGCTGGCGACCTGGAACTCGAAGCTGACGGATTCCAAGTACGTCAACGAGCTGGCGTTCCTCGGGCTCAACATCGTGCCCGTGTATTCGCTGTTCCTCGTCGGGGACTACCTGATCTTCAACTCGTGGGAGTTCTGGACCGGCGAGAACCTGATCAGCAAGCCCGAGCCGTTCAAGCCGCAGGAGATGGCCAGCGACGGCTGAGCCACGCGGTCGGGCTTCCGCCGGCGCGCGCGCCGGCCGCCGCGGCGGATAGGGTCGACCCCTCTCCGCCGCTTCCGTCCCAG
>CALKYL010000485.1 GCA_938003515.1 uncultured bacterium | reverse complement strand
CGGCGAGCTCGAGGCCGACCAGCCGCGCCATGTCGCAGACCGCGAGCGAGCAGTCGGCCGCCGACAGCCGCCACGGCGGGTGCGCGATCTCGCCGACGACGAGCCGGCCGCGCCGCCGCGCGTAGAGGCAGTAGCGCTCGACCAGGAAGTGCTCGAGCGTGCCCGCAGCCGCCGGTTCGCCCGCGCGAGGCCGCGCCCAGCTCGCGGCGAAGCGCGCGGCCGGCGCGCGCCGGTCGGTGCGTTCGCTGGCGTACAGCACGCGCCCGCCGTCCTCTGCGCACGACATGCGGGCGAGGAAGTAGGGCAGCCCGAAGCCCAGCCGCGCGCCCTCTACGGCGAGCCGGCTCGACGCGTCGAGGCTGAAGAACCAGACTCCCGCGCGACCGCCGCACCGCACGTAGGTGCGCAGGTTGCACTCCGGGAAGCGGTGCGCGGTCGGCACGCGCGGCAGCAGGCGGAAGCGGGTGTCGGCCATCACGAAGGGCACCACGCCGAGCCACGCCATGCCGTCGTACAGGTCGAGCTCCAGTTCGTCGGGCACGTGCGCGCGCAGCGCGGCGGGCGCGACCGGCCAGTGCAGGAACAGGAGATCTTCCCACCTCATGGTCAGGGACCACGGCCGCGCCGGGTGCGGCCACGGGCGGTGCGAGGTCGAGGTCAGGGCGGGATGCGTCACGGCGTTCCGACGGACACGGGCGCTGCTAGCATCCTGCCATGGCCCGCTGCCTCGCAACCGCATTCGCAGCGCTGCTGCCGCTCGCGGCCGCGGCCCAGGACGACCTGCGCGACGAAGTGACGCTGCGCGACGGCCGCACGGTGCGCGGGCGCGTGCAGGCGCCGTGGGCGGACGACGAGCTGGTCGTGCTGCAGGGCGGCCGACGCGTGCGCCTCCCGCGCGAACAGGTCGCGGCCACGCGCCTCGTCGGCGACCGCGTGCGCGCCTTCTTCGAGCGGCGGCTGCGCCATCGCGACTCGGCGCGCGCGCAGCGCTACCTCGTCGACGAAGCCGAGAGCGCGGGGCTGCCCGGCATGGCCCGGCTGCTCGCGACGGTGCTCGTGCTCGAGCGCGACGACGACGAGCTGCACCGCTACCTGGGCCACCGCGAGAGCGCGAAGGGCTGGCTGTGGCCGCACGACGGCCGCTGGCTGACGCGCGACCAGCTCGAGCGCGCGCTGCCGGACGAGCCGCTGCGCCTCGTCGGCGAGCGCTTCGCGCTCACGTGCGACGCCGGCCTCGCGACCAACGCGCGCGCGCTGCTCGACCTCGAGCACCTGGGCGTCGTCTGGTTCGCGCGCTTCGGCGAGGCGCTCGACCTGCGCGAGGTGCTCCGACCGATCGAGGTGCGCACGTTCCGCAACGCCGACGCGTTCCCCAAGTGGGGCTTCCGGCCGCGCCCCTACTACGAACCGCCGCCGCACGGCGACCTCGCGCGCACGTTCTTCGCCGGTCCGCAGCCGGAGCGGCCGGAGCTCCTGTTCTTCGTCGGCGCGCAGGGACTGCTCTACCGGACGATGATCGGCGAGGTGCAGCGCGAGAACCCGCGCGACCGCGCCTGCGCCTGGCTCGAGGTGGGCCTCGGCATGCACCTCGAGCGGCTGATGCAGGGCCCGGCCGGGTTCGCGGCGCCCGCGTCGCCCGAACACCTCGACCTTGCGGCCATGCGCGCGCTCAACCGCGACTACCGGCTGACGCACCTGGTGCACCTGCCGATGTACGGCAGCTTCTACCTGACCGACGACACCGCCACGGCGACCAACTGGAGCGCCGCCGAGATGTTCGTCACGTGGCTCCTGCGCGAGGACAACCAGCCGCCGACCCGCGCGGCGTTCCTCGCCTACGTGCGCGCGGCGCTCGCCGAACGGCAGGGCGACAGCAGCTCGGCCTTCGATCGCGTCTTCGGCCGCCCGATCGAGCAGTTCGAAGAGCCGTGGCGGGCGTGGCTCAACCGGCTCGCCGGTTACTGACCGTCACGGACCGGCGCCGCGCGCCATGCGCAGCAGCGCGTCGCCTTCGAGCCGACACGTGCGCCAGTCGTGCATCAGCGCCGCGCCCTGCCGGTCGTAGAAGTCGATCGCCAGCCGGTTCCAGTCGAGCACCTGCCAGTCGAGGCGCGGACAGCCGCGCTCGACGGCGATCCCGGCGAGCGCGCGCAGCAGCGCGAGACCGACGCCGCGCCCGCGCTGCTCCGGCTCGACGAACAGGTCCTCGAGGTAGAGGCAGGGCGCGGTGCGGAACGTCGAGTAGCTGGTGAAGAACAGCGCGAACCCGACCGCGCGAGCGGCGCCGTCCGCGTCCGGCAGCTCGGCGAGCAGCGCCTCGCAGACCGGGCGCTCGCCGAAGAGGTGGCGCGACAACCGCGCCTCGTCGACGTCGAGCTGGTGTTCCAGTCGCTCGTAACGGGCGAGGTCGCGGATGAACCGCGCGACGTGGGCTTCGTCGCCGGGGCGTGCTGCGCGGATTCGCGGCCCCGAGGTCATGGTTTGGCAGGTCGTCGCTGGCGCCGCGGCGCCGTCAGCCGCGGTAGGTGATGCGGCCGCGGGTCAGGTCGTACGGGGACAGCTCCACGGTCACGCGATCGCCCGGGATGATGCGGATGTAGTGCTTGCGCATCTTGCCGGAGATGTGGGCGAGCACGATGTGGTCGCCTTCGATCCGGATGCGGAACTTCGTGTTGGCCAGGGTCTCGATGACCGTGCCTTCCAAAACGATCGCGTCTTCTTTGGGCACACAGCCTCCGTGTCGCGCGTGACTCGGGCCGCTCGCCGGCGGCGCCAGGTGCCGCAGGACGGGCGCGCTCCGAACGCTTCGGAACCGGCCCGGCATTGTATTCCGGTCGGGTCGAGGCGCCAGCGCGGCTGCTCCGACCCGGCCGATCGCGGCGGCCGGCGGGTGCGGCCGCGCGCCGGGCCGGGCCGGGCCGGGCGTCGGCCGGGCGGCCGCGCGCCGGATCGCTCGGCCGCCTGCCCGCTCCGTCTTTGGCGTGGCGATCGCGGCGAGGACCGGTGACGATCCGACGGCGTCCGGACCATGCCGACCCCGAGCCCGAAGAAGCGCCCCGCCCGCGCCGGCGACTCGTTCGGCGCCGACTACTACCGCCGCTTCTACCAGGACCCGACCACGCGCGTCGGCGACCTGGCCCAGACGCGCCGGCTCGCGGCCTTCGTCGGAGCCTACCTGGCGCACCTCGACGTGCCGGTGCGCTCGATCCTCGACGTCGGCTGCGGCGTCGGGCACTGGCGCACCGCCGCCGAGGCGCTGTGGCCGCGCGCGCGCTACCACGGCGTCGAGGTCAGCGAGCACCTGTGCGCGCGCCACGGCTGGACGCGCGGCTCGGTGGCCGACCTCGACCCCGGCGCGGCGTTCGGCCGCGCGACGTTCGACCTCGTCGTGTGCCAGGGCGTGCTGCAGTACCTCGACGACCGCGAAGCGGCGAAGGCGCTGCAGAACCTCGCGCGCTGGACCGACGGCGCGCTCTACCTCGAGGCGCTGACCGAGCGCGACTGGCGCGAGAACTGCGACCGGAGCCGCACCGACGGCGACGTATACCTGCGTCCGGGGTCGTTCTACCGCCGCCGCCTGCGGCCGCACTTCCAGGACTGCGGCGGCGGGGTGTTCACCGCCCGCCGGGCCGGGGTGTCCCTGTTCGAGCTGGAGGGCGCATGAGCACGATGGACTTCTTCGGCCACCAGGACCGCGCCCGGAAGATCACGGGCAGGCTGGTGTGGCTGTTCGTCGCGGCGGTCGTCTCCATCGTGCTGCTGATCTACGCGGCGGCGAAGGTGACGCTGGTGGCGACCGACACCGGCCGCGACCAGATGTTCGACTGGCCGGTGCTCGGCGCCGTGACCGCGGTGACGCTCGCGGTCGTCGGCTGCGCGATGCTGTTCAAGACCGCGCAGCTGCGGAGCGGCGGCGCGAAGGTCGCGCGGCTGCTCGGCGGCCGCGCGGTCCCGATCGACACCAAGGACCCGCAGGAGCGCGTGCTGCGCAACGTCGTCGAGGAGATGGCGATCGCGTCGGGCGTGCCGGTGCCGGACGTGTTCGTGCTCGACGACGAGCGGGCGATCAACGCGTTCGCCGCCGGCTGGTCGCCGGCCGACGCCGCCGTGGCCGTGACCCGCGGCGCGCTCGAGCGCTTCAGCCGCGACGAGCTGCAGGGCGTCATCGCGCACGAGTTCAGCCACGTGTTCCACGGCGACATGCGCCTGAACATCCGGCTGATGGGCACGCTGTTCGGCATCGTCTGCATCGCCGTCGCCGGCCGCATCGTGGTGCGCTCGGTCGCGTACGGCGGCGGTCGCTCCAACAAGAAGGGCGGCGCCGGCGGCGTCATCGCGTTCGGCATCGCGCTGATCGTGATCGGCTGGCTCGGCGTGCTGTTCGCGCGGCTGATCCAGGCGGCGGTCTCGCGGCAGCGCGAATACCTCGCGGACGCGAGCGCCGTGCAGTACACCCGCAACCCGCAGGGCATCGGCATGGCGCTGGCGAAGATCGCCGGCTACGACGCCAAGCTGAAGAACCCGCACACCGAGGAGGCGAGCCACATGCTGTTCGCCGACGGCGTGTCGCGGCTCGCCGGCGGCGCGATGGCGACGCATCCGCCGCTGGACCAGCGCATCGAGCGCGTGCTGCCGGGCTTCCTGAAGAACGCGCGCGGCGCGGCGTCGGCCGAGGAGGCCGTCGGACGCACGCCGCCGCCGCCCGAGTTCGCGGCGGGCGCGGCGGCG
>CALKYL010000484.1 GCA_938003515.1 uncultured bacterium | reverse complement strand
TGGCGCCGCTGCAACGAGTGCCACGTGCTGGGCGAGCCGGACCTGGCGACGGTGCGCGCCAGCGAGGACGTGCGGCGCTGGCGCGAGCGCACGTTCGTGTTCCCGGCGAACACGCACCCCGACATCACGACCGCGGGCGTGCAGCAGAGCGGCGCCGAGGGCCGGGCTACCGTGCAGGACTGCGCCGACTGCCACCGCGCCAAGGTGCCCGCGCTCACGACCCGGCTCGTCGAGCGCACGTTCGACCACGACGTGCACCTGCCCGCCGAGTGGACCCAGGCCGACTGCGTCGGCTGCCATCCGAGCGCGCGCGACGCGGCGTCGTCGTCGGCGCTGGCGCGGGACGGCTTCCGCACCTACACGCTGGACGCGTGCACGAAGTGCCACTGGGGCGGCGAGGTCGTCGAGCGCTTCGACGAGGGCGAGCCGGCGCGCGGCCCGGTGGCGTCACAGGTCGTGTCGTTCCCGCACGGCCCGCACACCGCGGAGCACGGTCAGGACTGCCGCGAGTGCCACGACTTCGCCGCCGACGGGCGCGACATGGTCACGCGGCCCGAGGCCGCGGCGTGCGGCCAGTGCCACGACCACGTCGACCAGGGCACTCCCGGTGACTCGAAGTACGAAGGCCTGTTCGGCACCGCCGGTTCGTGCGTGACGTGCCACCACGAACAGCTCGACGGCCGCACGGTCGCCAGCGCACCCCCGCCGCGCGGCAGCGAGCTGGCCCGGCGGGACCCGCGCTACAACACGACGCAGAGCGTGTTCGCCGGCTTCCGCGACGCACAGTACCACCCGGCGGGCGCCGACTGCACCGGGTGCCACAAGGCGAACCGCGACGCCGCGGGCGTGCTCCGGGCGATCGAGGTGCCGGTGCGCGAGGACCATCTGATCGCGACGCGGCCGGACGGCGTCAGCGTGCACGCGCCGCGGAACGCGGGCGGGTTCGGCCAGAGCGCGCCGCCGGACTGCCTGCGCTGCCACTGGAAGCCGTGCAACAACATCGCGACCCGCGCGCGGCTGGCCGCGCCGATCGAAGGCGAGGAGCCGGGGCTGCGCGAGCTGCGCGAGCGGCCGTCGTCGCCACAGACGCGGGAGCGGTTCGGCAATCTGTTCGAGGGGTATCCGGGCACGGAGCGGTCGAAGGGCTAGGTCGGGTCGGCCGGCGGCCGTCCGCGATCACAGCCGGATCCGCAACGGCCGAGGCCTGGACCCGTCCAGCTCTGCGCTCCAGACCGTCTCCCCATCGACGACGATCCGCAGTCGCGGAGCGGGAACAGACGGATCGAGTCGCTCTCGGAGCTCGAACCCGCCGTCGGCTTCGATCGCGCACGCGTCCCAAGGTCCGACGTGCGGATAGTCGAGCACCGCCTCGACGCGTCCCGCAGGCATGTTCGCGACGCTGCCGGACAGCGGGTAGGTGGCCACGACCGGCAGTTCCATCTGCTGAGCACCCGCGACTACGCGTGCGACCGTGGCTGCGCCGACCCAGGAGGTCCCGCGCAGCGCCACGTCCACGCGACTGCCCACGCGGAGATCCGAGATCGTCCAACTCGCCAGAGAGAATCGCGAACGCGGGTGTTCGATCCACGGACCTGCGTCCTGTCGATAGAGCAGCTGGCACTGCTCGGTCGGCAGGTCATCGAGGCCGACCCGTCTGGCATCGGCGATTCGAACGTCGACGGACGCCACCTCGGCCATCTCGATGCACACCTCGCTGGCGACGTCGTCGATCAGCGACTCGGCATGGCCGCGGGCGCTCCCCTCGGTGGCCTTCCAGACGTAGCGTCCCGTGCAGATGCCGCTCGCGGTGGCCCGACCCAGCGCGTCGGAGGTTGCTCCCAACGTCCCCGACTCGATCACGCGCCCGTTCGAGTCGACGCGCGAGAACTCGACGGTCGCTCCGGCGACGCCATGGCCCGCCGGATCCCGGAGCTGGATCGTCACGCTCGCAGGACCCGGACGTACGGTCGTCCAACGGACCTGCACGTTCGCCTCGTCCCCGATCTGTAGCAGCGCTTCGCCCCAACGCTCGCGGTCGACGAAGCCTCGTGCGAAGTACTCACCCGGCGGAAGCCGTCCGGTGAAGCCATCCGGCTGTCGCTTCAGGGCGATGGCGCGGAAGCCCTGCCCCGGCAGGCTCAGCGTCAGCAAGTCGACCGGCAGGTCGTGCACGTCCGCGACGGTGAAACGGCGGAGCGGGCAGGGAACGACGATGCCCGCCCGCAGTGCCGAGCCGAACGCGGCCGCGCTGCCGAACGGCAGCGCACAGAAGGGCACCCGCGGCCCCGCATCGCGCTGCGTGTAGAGCGCGAGCGCCACTGGACCTGTGTAGTGCCAGTTGCCCGTGCGGAGAAAGCGCAGGCGCGCGATCGCGCCGGGGCCGTGCAGCGGGCCGTAGCAGCCCGAAGAAGCCAGGCCATAGGTCGCCGAACCGTCCGCCGGACATGCCCACAACATGGCGATCCACGCCTCGTCGTGCGCCAGCGACTGCGGTTCGACCCAGCCCTCCAGATTCCATTCGAGATCGCCCGGAGCGGTCCGGCACCGGACGACGACATCGTCGGCGATCGTGATCAATCCATCGTAGACCGTGGAGAGGCTGTCCCAGACGAGCAGGTGCGCCTGGGCGTCGAGTCCTCTGAGCGCCTCGGGATGCGCCGGTCGCGGGATCACGATCCGGAACCGCCCGTCGTGATCCGCGGTGGCTTCGAGTCTCTGGTGATTCCAGACTGCACCCAGGCCGACCGCGAGGCCTGCGCCGGACACGGGTCGTGTGTCGCGATAGACGACGACGCCCGAGAACGTCCCATGGTCGTCGTCGTTCTCGAGCGGGGCCGACGCTCCAGCGTCCTCGCGAGCGACCGGAAGCGACGCGGGCGCGGCCGACGCGCCTGAGGCCGGCTGCTCGTGTTCCGCGCGAGGGACCTCGGAGCGAGTCGATGCTCCGGCAAGCGCGGGCGTCCGAGGGAGGTCGTCGGATCTCGTCGACACCAGGAGCGCGACCACCAGCAGGCAGGACGCGATTACCCAGAACCCGCGAGCGATGCGGCGATCGCCGGTCGGTGCGTGCGGCCGTGCCTCGTTCTGCTCGCGTTCGTCTCGCAACCTGTTCGCCATCGGGAGGCTCAGCTGCAGATGCAGGACAACCCGAGCAGGAGGCAGCCGAGCTGGGATTGTGGGCAATGCACGTTCAGGGCCATGCACTCGGCGGTCCCTTCTTCATGGGTCCCCACCGGGCTGTAGCCGTCGCAGTAGGTCACGGGGTCGTCCACCCCGGGCGGCTGGTGCTCGAGCCTGCAACCGGACTCGTCGCGTGGTGCCGCGAGCTCGGTGGCTGCGTTGGCCCATGTCGGGCCGAGGGCCAGGACGAACGGAAGAAGCGAATGGGACAGACGCATGATCGGGCCTCCAGGAAACTCAGGGGTGAGGTGGATCACCGGTCGAGATACGACCGCGGCGTGGATCGGTCGTGTTCGTCGGTGCTCGGCTCAAGGAGGTGGGGGGGGGTACTTCGCAGACCGCGTGAGAGCCGGGCCATGCCAGTTTGGAACGAACGTCGCAACGCAGACCGGTCCATGCGGAGTTCCCGAGCTGCACGATGAAGCGACATCCCCGGCTCGCACAGCTTCAGCAGCACTTCCGACTGCCGCCCGCGCAGGAACCGTCGCGCCCCGAGGATCGCTTGGCGTAGCGCCTCCCGCGTCCGCGGATCCGTCCTCCGGTCTTCCGAAGGCCCGGGTTCTTCGACGTCCTCGGACAAGCGCATCGACCTCCCGTCGCGCCGTCGTCGGCCCATCCGCTTGGCCGCGTTGGCCGCACAGCGGAAGGCCCAGGCGCACCAGTCCGCTACGGGATTCCGGCGCAGGATGGCGTCGACCCAGCACGCCATCGCGTGCTCGGTGGCGTCGGCGCACACCTGGGGATCCGTCGTGACCGAGATGGCGCCGCGGCGAGCTGCGTCCCGGACCAGGGCTTCACTTCGGCCCAGCTCGTCGTCCTGCTCCGCTTCTTCCATCCGTGCCTCCGGCCTTCCCTGGTCCGGCGACGGCCTCCAGAGCCGTGTCGGCCGCCGTCGTCTGCGCGGGGCCGTGGAGGAGCATAGCGTCGCACCGGCCGCCGGCAAGCTGCCGCGAGGGCCGGGAACGGCGCGAAAGGCGCGGTTCGCGCCGCGCCGCCCTCCCCGCTCAGCGCCAGTGGAACTGCTTCTCGAGATGGCAGTCCCGGCACAGCTGCGCGGTCTCGTCCGGCACGCGCACGTCGCCCAGCGACTTGGCCTGCTCGAGCCCGAACCCGTCGTGGCACGAGCCGCACGTCAGCTCGGGATTGCGATCCATGTCGTGACCCGGCGACAGATGGCTGAAGCCGTTCGGCGCCGGCCATTGGCGCTGCGGCAGCGGCGGCTCGGCAATGCGCGCGCTGACCAGGTACATGTTGCTGCGCCCGTCGATGTCCGGGTGGCACTGCTGGCACGAGTTGCCGCCGACATGGGCGTGGCCCTGGTGGCACGCGCTGCAATCGGCGGCGTCGGGCTTCGTGCGCGGCACGTCGGCGAACGCTTCGCCGCCCGCCGGCCGTGCGAACTCGTGGCACGCGAAGCAGCCGGCCGCGAGCACGCCGCGCACGCCGTAGTCGCCGCTCGCGAGGTGCACGTCGTGCGGGAAGTCGGCGACCGCGACGCGACGCTCGGCGGCGACCTGCTGGCGCACCGCGCGCAGCGGCAGCGCGCGCTCGGTGCCGTCGGCGAGCTTCTCGCGGTGGCACGTGCGGCACGCCGCCTGGGCGTCGGAGTCCTCGGGCCAGTGATAGGCGCCGTCGTTCGCCGGCTTCAGGTGGCCCGTGTCGGCGAGGTCGCCGTGGCACGAAGCGCAGCCGGCGGTCTCGTCGCGGCTGACCGCGGCGGCGTCGCGCGGCCCCGCGGGGGCGAGGCTGCCGTCCGCCAGGTGCAGACCGTGCCAGAACGGGCGCGCGGGTCTCGGCGTCAGCGCCGCGACGCCGCCGTCGACGTGGCAGGTCGCGCACGCCGCGTCGCCGGCGTGCCGGCGGAACTGCTCTTCGTGCAGGTGGGCCGGCGACGTGTAGCGGGCGCGTTCGGCGGCGTGCTGCTCGGCGGTCCACGCGCCGCGCTGCACGAGCTTGCTGTCGGGTCCGTACACCGTCGCGCCACCGCGCTCGGCCGACGCGTGGCACTGCAGGCAGTAGCGGCCGCCGTCGTCGGTGCCGTGCCAGCGCACCGGCCATTGATGCTCCGCGGCGCGCCACTCGGCCCGCTGCGCCGCCGTCATGCCGACGGCGGGGGCGTCGGGCACGTGGCAGCTCGCGCAGGTCTCGTAGGGCACGTCGGCGAAGTCGTGCCGGCGCGGGTCGTCGGGCAGGCCGCGCGCGCGGTCCTGCCGCACGTCGGCCGAGATCGCATGGCAGACGGCGCAGTCGATGTTCTCGGCGAGGT
This sequence comes from uncultured bacterium, assembly GCA_938003515.1. The sequence continues at coordinate 2,888 of CALKYL010000484.1, read as the reverse complement.
GCGCGTCGTGCGGGAAGCGGTAGGTCGCGAAGGCGGTCGGTTCGGGCGGCGGCACGGAGACCGGCGCGCGTTCGAGCAGCGCTGTGCGCAGCGCCGCCGGGTCCCTGCCGCTGCCGTCGTCGTGGCAGGACTCGCACCTGCCCACGAGCGCTGCAGACGCGGCCTTGTAGGTCGTCTCGCCGCGGTGGTCGGTGTGGCACACGACGCAGAACTGCTGGCCGGACTCGACGCCGGACAGGGCGCCGACGACGCCGTCGCCGAGATAGGGGTGGCGCAGCGAACCCGCCGCCGCCATCTCGCCGTCGAGGCCGTGGCACTGCCGGCACTGGGCCTCGGGCGTGCCGGCGCCGGTCACGTGGCACACGTCGCAGCCCTGCTCGGCGGCCAGCTCGACGCAGCGCCGGAAGCCGGCGTGCACGACCCGTGCGGCCGCGCCGTCCTGCGCGGCCGCGGCCACCGTCGCGTGCGTCGGCTGCAGCGGGCCCGGGTCGGCGAGCGGCTCCATGACCGCCGTCGTGAAGGTCGCCGCGAGCAGCAGCACCGCAGAGACGATCAGCGCTGCGCGGTTGCCGAAGTGCAGCGCCGGGAAGCGGCCGAACTTCGTCTCGGCCCAGACCAGCCGGTCGGGGTCGTTGTCGAACGCGCCCTTGCCGGGCTTCTGCCACCAGAAGCTCTGCGGGTCGACGGTCAGCTCGAGCGTCGGCGCGCCGTCGTCGTCGCCGATCGCGACGGCGATGCGCGTCGTGCCGACGACGATCGTCGCGCCGTCCGTGAGCTCGGCGCTCGGCCGCGCCTGCTGGCCGTCCACCCAGGTGCCGGTCACGGAGCCCGCGTCGCGCACGCGGAAGCCGTCGTCGAACAGCACGACGCAGTGCCGGTCGGCGACCATCACGTCCTCGAGCACGACGTCGACGCCGGTGCGCCCGCCGATGCTCACGACCGGCTCGGCGAACGTCAGCTCGTCGGCGCGATGGCGGACCCGGATCGTCGCGCGCGCGTTCACAGCCCGCGCCTCCGGTCGAACAGGCTCTGCGGCTCCTTGCGCAGGATCGCCGTCGTCGGGCAGTTGTAGACGCACGCCTCGAACGGCAGGCCGGCGCACAGATCGCACTTGATCGTCTTGCCGGCGACCGGCGACAGCTTGCCGCCGGCGCCGACCGTGCGCGGCTTGGCGTCGTCGTCGGCCAGCGTGGCCGCTGCTGCGGCGGCGGGCGTCGGTTCGGGAGCGGCCGCGGCGGGCGCGCCGAACCAGCGGCCGACCAGCGGCAGCGTCTGCAGGAACGACGGCGGCGGCGGCGGCAGCGGCTTCGGCTCGACCAGCCGGATGACGCCGTAGGGGCAGCCGTCGATGCAGCCGGCGCAGCCGACGCAGTTGTCGTACTCGAAGCGCACGCGGCCCTGCGGGTCGCGGCGGATCGCGGCGTACTCGCACGACAGCATGCACTGCGGGGTCTCGCAGTGGTAGCACGCGGTGATCAGCACCTCGTCGGTCGCGACCGGCGTGCCGACCTTGCTGAGCCGCGGGATGCCGTCGTCGTGCACCGCGACGCACGACTCGACGCACATGTTGCAGCGCACGCACTTCGTGCGGTCGATCACGAGCGCGCGGCCGCCCTTGACCGATTCGCGCTCGACCATCACGAACAGCTCGTCGAGCAGCGGCCGGCCGCCGACGTCGGCGGCGTCGCCGCCGGCGGCCGCCGCGGCGTCCTCCTTGCCGATCAGCCGGTTGGCGGCGCGCATCAGGCCCGCGCGCGCGGGTTCGCGCAGCTGCTCGAACGCCCGCCGCGGCAGCCTGACGAGCGACGTCGCCGTCAGCGCCTTGTAGCTCGCCGGCCACGTCTCGTCCGCGCCGACGAGCACGTGTTCGCCGAAGGTCGCGTTGCCCTTGTAGAAGGCGAGCACGCGCTCGCCGCCGTTATTCTGGACGTAGCAGGCGATCGCCCCGGCGCGCACCAGGAACACGCTGTCGGCCGGGTCGCCCGCTTCGACGACGACATCGCCGTCCTCGTAGCTGACCAGCTCGGCGCTCTCCTGCAGCGTCTCGAAGGCGCGATCGTCGAGGTCCCGGCACAGGGGCGACAGCCGCAGATGCAGGGCGAGGTTGTCGCGGTAGCCGTCCTCGATGCGCTCGCGGAACGTCTCGTCCTCGGCGAACAGCCGCGTGAACAGGCGCGCCTCGAGCACGGCGACGAGGGTCTCGCCGATCGCCCGGTAGGTCGCGAGCGCGGGGTGGTGCGAGTGCGTCGAGACCTCGCCGAACCAGTCGCCCGGGCCGTATTCGCGGTGCCGGTAGACGTCGCGGCCGGCGCGGGCCTGCAGCGCCTCGATCTGGCCGTGCAGGATCACGACGAACTCGGTCGTCAGGGTGCCCTGCGCCACCACCTCTTCGCCGTCGGCGAGCTCGCGGAAGCGCACGAAGCCTTCGCGGCGCGCGACCCCGGGCTCCCACTGGTAGGTGCCGTCGGTGATCGTCGCCTCGGTGCGGATGCCGTCGAGCAGCTCGTCGTCGACGCCCTCGAAGAGCGGCGTCGCGAGCAGGGCCTCGACCTGTTCTGCGGGTGCGGCGGTCATCGGATCGTCAGTAGTACCAGATGCTGAGCACGTGCACCGCGACCAACGCCAGCAGCAGCACCGAACACGGCACGTGCAGCAGGCGCCAGCCGCGCAGCAGCAGACGGTAGCGGTCCAGGCGCTTCGCTTCGCGCGCGACCGCGCGCTCCTGGCCCTGCAGCACGCGGATCTCGTCGGGCAGCGCCGTGACCTCGGCGTCGATCGCGCCGACGGCGCCCTCCGCCTGCCGCAGGTCCTTCTGCGCGTCCTTGACCGCCTTCTGCAGCTTCTTGTCGCCCCCCGCCGCCGCCGCCTCGGCGTCGGCGACGCGCTGG
>CALKYL010000483.1 GCA_938003515.1 uncultured bacterium | reverse complement strand
TTCCGCGCCGTGCAGACGTTCGCGGTGGCGAGCCCGGAGTTCGTCTGGCAGGCGCGCCTCGGCGTCTTCGAGGTCGTCGACGCGGTCGTCGGCGGCGCCGGACGCCTCGAGGTGCGCGCGTTCGGGGCCGTGCCGGTCGCGTCCGCGTCGGGCCCGGCGACGACCTGCGCCCAGCTGCAGCGCTACCTCGCCGAGGTCGCCTGGGTGCCGGGCGCGATCGCGCACAACGCGCACCTCGAATGGCGCGAGGCCGGGCCGCGCGAGGCCGTCGGCGCCGTGTCGGTCGGCGCGACGCGCGCCGAGCTGCGGTTCTCGTTCGACGGACGCGGCGACCTGTCGTCGGTGTGCGGCGAACGCGGGCGCCAGGTCGGCCGCGACCTCGTACAGACGCCCTGGCAGGGCCGCTTCTCGGACCATCGCGAGATCGGAGGCCTTCGCGTGCCGCGGCGCGCCGAAGTCGCCTGGACGCTCGACGGCAGAGAGTTCTGCTACTGGCGGGGCGTCGTCACCGACCTGACCTGCGCCTGAGGGCCGCTGCGCGCGGCCCGCAGCGTCAAGTCGTCGCGTCGCCCAGGAGGTCGCGGAACAGCTTCAGCGACTCCCGCTCCGCGGGCACGACGCGGCCGTCGGCGTGCGCGATCATCTCCGCGACGCCCAGGAACAGCTGGCGGTGCTCCGGGGGCACGCCGTTGGGGTCGACCTCGTCCGGCGGCGGCGGCACCTCGAGCCACGCGCGCACGCGATCGGTCTCGTCCTCGGTGAGGTTCAGACGGCCGCAGATGCGCATGACGAGGTCGCGCTCGGCCTGCGTGACGTTCAGGTCGGTCCAGACGAACGAGCAGACGAACTTCATCAGGTTCATGCGCTCGGCGGGCGACAGGTCCATGCGCGGTAGCAGAGCACCGCGGCCGGCCGCGCGCCACTCGGTAGGCCTCGAGGCATTAGGATCGCGCTCGAACGCATGAGCGACACACCCCGCCCGCCGCGACGCCACCCCGAGACGACCAGCGTGACCGAGGGCTTCGACCCGCGGCTCTCGGTGATGTCCGTGCGGCCGCCGATCTATCCGGTCTCGACGTTCTCGTTCCGCACCGCGGAGGAGGCGGCGCACTGGTTCGACGTCGCGCTCGGCCGCGCCGCGGCCCTGCCGGACGAACCGGAGAGCCTGATCTACGCGCGGCTCAACAACCCGAACGCCGAGATGTTCGAGGACGCGCTGCGCTCCATCGAACGCGCGTGCAGGGCCGCGGCGGCCTTCTCGAGCGGCATGGCGGCGATCTCGACGACGTTGCTCGCGCTGCTGCGGCCGGGCGACCGGGTCGTCTACGCGCGGCCCGTCTACGGCGGCACCGACTGGGTGCTGCGCCATCTGCTGCCCGAGTGGCGCATCGAGACGATCGCGACGCAGGACGACTCCCCGGCGGCCTGGCAGGCCGCCATCGCGAGCGCCGGCGAACGGCTCGGCGCGGTCTACGTCGAGACGCCGGCCAATCCGACGCTGCGGCTGACCGACCTGCGCGCGGTCGTCGCCGCGACGCGCGCGGCAGAGCGCGATCGCCGCGTCCCGGTCCTGGTCGACAACACCTTCCTCGGCCCGGTGTTCCAGTCGCCGCTGCGGCTCGGCGCGGACCTCGCGCTGTACTCGGCGACCAAGTTCCTCGGCGGGCACAGCGATCTCGTGGCCGGCGCGGTGACCGCGCGCGACCCCGCGCTGCTCGAGAAGGTGCGCACGCTGCGCGCGTTCCTCGGCACGATCTGCGAGCCGTTCACCGCGTGGCTGCTGCAGCGCAGCATGGCGACGCTGCACCTTCGCATGATCAAGCAGAGCAAGAACGCCACCAAGATCGTCGAGCGCCTGAAGGCCCACCCGGCGGTCGAGCGCGTGCACCACCCGACGCAGTTCACCGGCGAGCAGGCGCGGGTCTACCAGGAGCAGTGCACGGCGCCCGGCTCGCTCGTGTCGATCGAGCTGCGCGGCGGCCGGCCGGCGGCGTTCCGGTTCCTGAACGCGCTGCGACTCGTGCAGCTCGCGGTGTCGCTCGGCGGCGTCGAGTCGCTCGCGTGCCACCCGCGGTCGACGACCGCCAGCGAGATGTCGGCCGAGGACCTCGCCGCGAGCGGCGTGACCGAGGGCCTCGTGAGGCTCAGCATCGGCGTCGAATACTGGCGCGACGTCGCGGCCGACCTGACGCAGGCGCTGGACCTCGCGGTCGCCGGCTGAGCACCGATGTTTGGCGTCTTTGCCCTGGCCCGCCGGCCGCGACGCGCGACAATCCGCGCATGAAGGTATTCACGAGACTCGTGGCGCCGCTCCTCGGCGCCGTCCTGTTCGCCGGCTGCGCCAACCAGAAGGACACCGACACCGCGCCGGTCGCGATCGACGAGGTCTGCATCATCTCGGGCGAACCCGTCGACGCCGACAGCCCGAGCGTCGACTACATGGGGCAGACCGTTCGCTTCTGCTGCACGCGCTGCAAGTCGAAGTTCGAGGGCATGGACGACGCTGGCAAGAAGGCCGCGATGGCGAGCCGCGAAGACTGAGCCGATGACGTCCCCCGAGATCCCGGCGCGAACGCCGTTCGTCATGGACTGCCAGCCCGGCAAGTATGCGTGGTGCGCGTGCGGCCGCAGCGCGAAGCAGCCGTTCTGCGACGGCTCGCACAAGGGCACCGGCTTCGCGCCGAAGATCGAAGACGTCAAGGAAGCGCGCAAGGTCGCGTGGTGCGGCTGCAAGCACAGCAAGAACGCGCCGTTCTGCGACGGCTCGCACGGGCGGCTGCCGGCCTGACCCGGCGCGCCGGCCCGCGGCGCCTCCACCAGTGCCCAACGCGACGCAGCTCGGCGCTACTCCGCGCCGCTCGCCGCCCGCGGCG
>CALKYL010000482.1 GCA_938003515.1 uncultured bacterium | reverse complement strand
CCAGGGCGCGGTCGCGAACGTCTCGGAGTCGACGACGTGGACCTTCGCATACATCCGCGCGTGGTCGTCACCGCGGTACTCGGCGCAGAACAGGTGGAGGGTGCCGGTCTCGGTGGGCGTTAACCAGACGCTCTGGTAGCGACCGGGCACGACGTCGCGCTTGACGCGCATCGTCGGCACGTAGAACGCGTGCAGCACGTCGGTCGACTCGAGCACGAACTGCACCGGCTTGTCGACCTCGACCCAGACCTCGCCGTAGCTCTTCACCGGGTGGTTCGGATAGGTGAAGGTCCAGACCCACTGCTTGGCCGTGGCCTTGTAGGTGTTGCGCGCCGCCTCGTGCGGGACCGTCGTCATGTCGAGGCTGCCCTTGAAGCCCCACGCGAACATGACCATGACGATGATCAGCGGGATCACCGTCCACACGACCTCGAGCGGCGTGTTGTGCGTGACGTTGGACAGCGGTGGCTGGTCCCACGTCTTGCGGCGGTGGGCGACCACCGAGTAGAGCAGCACGCCGGCGATCAGGACGAAGAAGAAGATGCAGACGGCGTAGGTGAAGTAGAACAGCCCGTCGACGTGGTCGAACGTGCTGCCGAGCTTCGGGAGCTGGCCGTAGGCGTCGATCTCCGGGGCGGGCACGCCGTCCCACGGCGCCTTCTGCGGGTCTTGGGTGAAGAGGTCGATCACGGTTGGTTGCCTGTCCTGATCAGGGTGCCTGTCCTGATCAGCCCCTCGACGGGGCTGTCTTCGAATGGGCCGGAACGGGGTCTTCCTGCCGCTCGGAGCGCGCCTTGCGGCGTTCGCGCCGCAGCATGATCCAGATCATCGTGGCGAGCGCGAGCACGGTGACCGCACCGCCGATGCGCATCAGCGTCATCGCGGTGAGGGAGTAGGTGTTGGTGCGCGGGTCGAACGTCAGGCAGTTCAGCACCACCTGGTCCCAGAACGTGCCCAGCGTGCCTTCGCTCGCCTCGACGAGGGCGAGGCGCACGTCGGCGGGCTCGTAGTAGGTGTTGACGATGATGCGGCTGACCTCGCCCCGAGGCGTCAGGAAGATCAGCGACGGCGGGTGCGCATACTGCCGCGTGGCCTCCGACCAGTAGTAGCCGAAGCCGACGGACTCGCTGAGCGCCCGGATCTGCGGCTCGTCGCCGACGAGCAGCCGCCACGCGTCGTCCCCGCCGGTCTTGAGCAGCCGTGGCAGGAACGTCTGCTTGCGCGCCTTCGCCACCTCCGCGGTCTCGCGCGGGTCGATCGAGACGCTGAGCAGGCGGTAGTCGGTGCCCGGCTGCAGGTCGACGCGGCTCAGCGCGTGGAACGCGGCGTCCAGCACCTGGCCGCACATCGACGGACAGCTGTAGTAGCCGAGCATCAGCACCACCGGCTGCTCGCCCGGGAACAGCTGGCGCAGCCGATAGGGGTAGCCGCGCTCGTCGACGAACTCGAGCGAGGTGTCGACACGGGCGCCGATGCGGTCGGCCTGCGCCGCGGCCTCGTCGCGCGTCTGCAGCGACGACGACGGCGGCATGCCGGGGCCCTGCGCGGTCGACGCGCACGCGAGGCCGAGCGCCGCGGCCAAAATGGCGGCGGCGGGCGGTCGGGGGCGGCGGCTTCGCAGGGCAGTCATGTGGAACGACGAATAGGACACGATCAGTTGTCGCGCAGGCCTCCGATCACGTCCTCGATCGACTTCGAGTTCGGGGTCGCGCCGCGCGGCACTTGCGCTTCGCGCTCGCCGGTCCCGTCGAGCTCGGTGGGCGTCGCGTCGTTGATCTTCTTCTGCTGCTCGAATTCCAGGACGCGCACGAAGATCGGCACCATCAGCCACAACGACAGGAACAGCACGATCGTGCCGCCGACGAACCAGCGGGTCGCCGACTTCGCGTCGATGTCGTGCTCGGGATCGAGCGGCAGCGCTTCGTGGGTGGCTCCGGGGGAGTGGTCCATGGTGGCTCCGGACTCAGACGTTGTGGAATTTCAGGGACTCGCCGAGGCGCGGGTCGCGCAGCGGCAAGAGGTTCGAGCGGCGCACGTTGAGCAGCGTCAGGCCGGCGACGAGCAGCGCGATGCCGGCGAAGCAGCCGAAGTCGGCCCAGCTGACGCCGTGCAGGTAGGTGCCGAAGTCGTGCCCGAACTTCGCCAGCACGCCCTCGGCGTGGCCGGCCTGCTCGGCCGCGTGGCCTCCCGCGTGTTCGCCGTGGCCCGCCGCCGTCGGCAGGATCAGGAACTGCATGTCGAAGCAGTGGATCACGAGCATGAAGATCGCCGCGGCAGGCAGCGCGATGCCGTTGCGCTTCATGTGGCGCGACATCAGGAACACGAAGGGGATGAAGAAGTGGCCGAACACGAGGATCGTGCCGACGGCGCCCCATCCGCCCTGCTGCCGGTCGGCGAACCAGCGCGTCTCCTCGGGCAGGTTCGCGTACCAGATCAGCATGTACTGGCTGAAGTTGGTGTAGGTCCAGAACACCATGAAGGCCCACATCAGCTTGCCGAGGTCGTGGTAGTGCTCGACCGTGATCGCCTTCTGGAAGTAGCCCTGCCGCTGGAGCCACTTCGCGATCAGGATGACGAACGCGAGGAACGCCATGAACCCGCCGGCGAAGTAGGTGACGCCGAAGATCGTGCTGAACCAGTGCGGATCGAGCGACATGATCCAGTCGAACGCCGCGAACGTGATCGACAGCGCGAACAAGAGCAGCCCCGGCGCGGCCACGCGCGCGAGCCGCAGACTGATCGCCGGGTCCCCGGTCTCGTCCTGCTCGATCGACTTGGTGCGGAAGAACCACGCGAGCCCGATCCACACCGCGAAGTAGATGGCGACCCGGACGAAGAAGAACGTCGTGTTCAGGTAGCCGGCCTTGCCGGCGACGATGGCGTCGTAGTTCGCCGCCTGCGGATCGGTGATCTGCGCGTGCGTCCAGTGGTGGTAGAGCTCGCCGAAGCCGACGACCACCGGCACGAACAGGAGCAGCATGAACGGCAGCGTGCCGGCGATGTTCTCCGCCAGCCGTCGCACGGTCACGCTCCAGCCGGCGCGCGTGATGTGCTGCAGCATCGTGAAGAACAGGGCTCCCAGCACGATGCCGAGCACGCCCATGTAGCCGACCAGGTAGGAGAAGTAGAAGTGCTCGCTGGTCAGCCAGGCGACGCCGACGATCACGGCGCCGATCGCGATCAGCCCGAGCTGGGCCTTGGCGAGGTCGCCGTCCCGGACCTTCGGCGTGACGTCGGGCGCGAGCTGTTGCAGGCTCGGCGCGCTGGGAGTGGCGGTGGCGGTCATCGGGTCTGGTCTCTGGGTGTCACCGGGTCTCGGATCAGTTGCTCAGCGACTGCAGCGCGCGCACGTAGTGGATGATCGCCCAGCGGTCCTCGGCCGTGATGCGGGCCCCGTAGGCCGGCATCGTGCCGTAGCCGTTGGTGATCTTCTCGAAGTACTCGCCGTCCGGCATGTTCGGCACGCGGTTGGCCGTCGCGTCGCCGTTCGGGTCGACGTGGAACGACGGCACCACCACCGACCAGTGCCTGCCCACCATGCCGTGCGCGTCCTGCTTGAAGCCGCCCCGACCCGAATAGCCGTGGCAGACCGAGCAGTAGATGTCGAAGCGCTCGCGGCCGCGGTCGATCACCGACATCTCCCTGCCGCTGACCACGATCTTCGCGCTGAGCGGCAGGGGGTTCTCGGTGACGAACTGGCCGTTCTGGTCGCGGTGGGCGAGCTTCGGGTCGGGCAGGCTGTCGCGCGCCACGACCAGCGTGTTGCCGAACGTGTCGTGCACGGGCCGCCGCGCGCCGCGGTGGTCCTTCCACCCTTCGAACTCGAGCTCGGACTGCGCGCGGACCTTGGGCTGGAAGTCCATGTCCAGCACCGGGTGGATCGGCGGCTTGTCGGACGGGAACCCGCGGAACGCCTCGACGTCACAGCTGGCCAGCGCCGCGCAGAGCGCGAACGCGGAGGCGAGCAGCAGCGTGCGGGCTGCGGGTCGCGTGCGGGATTCGTCGGTCATGCTCATTCCTCCACGACCTCCACGTTCTGGCCGCCGAGGCTCTTCAGGAACTGCACGGTGGCCTGGCTGTCGAACTTGGGATCCGTCGCCTCGATCGACAGGAAGAATCGGTCGTCGGTGACGCGCCAGATCGAGCTGTGCGCGAAGATCGGGTGGTGCAGGCGCGGCAGCCGGTTGAGACCGAACATGCCGAACACCGCGCCGAAGCCGGACAGCAGCACCATCAGCTCGAACGTGATCGGGATGGTCGACGGCCACGCGTAGGGCTGCTTGCCGGACACCCAGAACGGGTAGTCGACGGCGTTCATCCACCACATCATCAGCTGGGCGAGCAGGATGCCGAGCGCGCCGCAGCAGACGACGATCCAGCCGAGGCCGCTCGGGCCCTGGCGCAGCACGTGGTCGATGCCGTGCACCGGGAACGGCGTGTGCGCGTCCACGCGCGAGTAGCCGGCCGCCGTCGTCTTCTCGGCGGCGTTGTAGATGGCCGCCGCGGAGTCGAACTCGGCGACGACGCCCCACTTGTTGGTGTTCGTCATGGCGTGGCGGCTCCGATCAGTGGTGGCCGTTGCCGTTGTGGTGATGGGGGTTCGCCTCCGGCATCACGCCCTTGACCTCGCTGATCGCGAGGATCGGCAGGAAGCGGCAGAACAGGAGGAACATCGTGAAGAACAGGCCGAAGCTGCCGGCGTAGGTCAGGATGTCGATCAGCGTCGGCGAGAAGTAGGCCCAGCTCGACGGCAGGAAGTCGCGGTGCAGCGACGTGACGGTGATCACGAAGCGCTCGAACCACATGCCGATGTTGACGAAGATCGAGATGACGAACAGGACCGTGGGGTTGCGACGCAGCGCGCGGAACCAGAAGAACTGCGGGCTGATCACGTTGCAGCTCACCATGATCCAGTAGGCCCACGCGTAGGGGCCGAACGCGCGGTTGATGAACGCGAACTGCTCGTACTGCACGCCGGAGTACCACGCGATGAAGAACTCCATCGCGTACGCGTAGCCGACCATGGTGCCGGTCAGCAGGAGGATCTTCGCGATGTTGTCGAGGTGGTTCAGCGTGATCAGCTGGTGCAGCCCGAGCCACTTGCGGGCCGGGATCATCAGCGTCAGCACCATGCCGAAGCCGGAGAAGATCGCGCCCGCGACGAAGTAGGGCGGGAAGATCGTCGTGTGCCAGCCGGGCAGCAGCGAGACCGCGAAGTCGAACGACACGATCGAGTGCACGGACAAGACGAGCGGCGTGCTCAGGCCGGCCAGGATCAGGTAGGCCTTCTCGTAGTGGATCCAGTGCCGGTTGGAGCCGTGCCAGCCGAACGAGAACAGCCCGTAGACACGGGCGGCGACCTTGCGTCCGGCGCGCGCGGCGCGGTCGCGGAAGGTGGCGAGGTCGGGGATCAGGCCGACGAACCAGAACAGCAGCGAGATCGTGAAGTAGGTCGAGACCGCGAACACGTCCCAGAGCAGCGGGCTCTTGAAGTTCGGCCACATCAGCATCTGGTTGGGCAGCGGGAACACCCAGTAGATGACCCAGATGCGGCCGACGTGGATCGCCGGGAAGATGCCGGCGGCCATGACGGCGAAGATCGTCATGGCCTCGGAGGCGCGGTTGATCGACGTGCGCCACTTCTGCCGGAACAGGAAGAGGATCGCGCTGATCAGCGTGCCGGCGTGGCCGATGCCGATCCAGAACACGAAGTTGACGATCGGCCAGCCCCAGCCGACGGGGACGTTGTTGCCCCAGACGCCGACGCCGGTGAACACCAGGTAGCCGATCATCGCGCCGAGGTTGAGCAGCAGCGCGACGGAGATCCCGAACAGCAGGTACCACCCGCGGGGAGTGCGGGACTCGGCGACGCGCGCGATCGTGTCGGTGACGGACGCGAAGTCGTTCTTGCCCTCGACGAGCGGGGCCCGGACGAGCGGATTCTCCTGCTCGTCGACGACCTGGGTTGGATCGACGGGAATGGCGGTCATCTGGTCAGGCCCGTTCGCTCAGGAGTTCGGGGTTCGGGTTGCGCACGCGGCCGAGGTAGGTGGTGCGCGGCTTGGTGTTCAGCTCGGACAGCAGCCCGTAGTTGAGGTCGAGGTCGCGCAGCCCGGCCACCTTGCTCGACGGGTCGAGCATGTTGCCGAACGCGATCGCCTGCGTCGGGCAGGCCTGCGCGCACGCCGTCGTGACGCGCACGTCGCCCTCGCCGTCGCCGATCTTCCTGGCGCTCAGCTTCGCCTCGATGCGGCCGCCGTTGATGCGCTGCACGCAGTAAGTGCACTTCTCCATCACGCCTCGGCTGCGCACCGTGACGTCCGGGTTGAACGCCATCTTCTTGGTGTCCGGGACCTTGCCGAGGTAGTCCAGGTAGTTGTAGCGGCGCACCTTGTAGGGGCAGTTGTTGCTGCAGTAGCGCGTGCCGATGCAGCGGTTGTAGACCATGTCGTTCAGGCCCTCGGGGCTGTGCATGGTCGCCGCGACCGGGCACACGGCCTCGCACGGCGCGTTCTCGCACTGCATGCACGGCACCGGCATGGTCGAGACCTGCGGGTCCTCGGCCATCTCGAGCGGGTCGCTGCCGGTCGAGCTGAAGTAGCGGTCGGTGCGGATCCAGAACATCTCGCGGTTCCGCGCGACCTGGATCTTGCCGACCATCGGGATGTTGTTCTCGGCGACGCAGGCCGTGACGCACGCGCTGCAGCCGGTGCACGCGTTGAGGTCGACGACCATCGCCCACTGGTACTGCGCCTTGCGCACCGGCTCGTCCTCGGCCTCTCGGCCGCGGCCGTAGCCGCGCTCGGTCCACAGCGACTTGTTGACGTCGGCCTCGGTCTCGCCGTGCAGCCGCGCGGCCTGGTCGAGCGGCGACATCTTGGGCGCCCACTCCGGATCGGCGGCGTTCTGCGCCGCGGTCGCTTCGCGCACGAGCGCGCGACCCGCCATCGTGCCGTGCTCCTGCGTGCAGACCAGCGAGTAGCGGCCCTGGCCGCGGCTGACCTGCGCGCCGGTCAGGATCCACTGCTGGGAGGTCGTGCGCAGCGGATAGGCGTCGAAGCCTGCGCCGTCCGCGACCCGGCCCGACTCAGGACGGCGGCGACCCCACCCGAGGTGGATCGTCACGCTGTCGTCGGCGTGGCCGGGCAGGATCCACGCGGGCACCTGGACCTGCGTGCCGTTCGCCGAGACCGTCAGGAAGTCGCCGTTCTCGACGCTGAGCTGCCGGGCGGTCGCCATGCTGAGGAGCGCCGCGTTGTCCCAGCTGAGCTTCGTCAGCGGATCGGGCAGCTCGACCATCCACGAGTTGTTGGCGTAGCGGCCGTCGCCGAGCTTCGGGCAGCCGCGCAGCACGACCTCGATGCCGGTCGGCTTCTGCCACGCGCCGACCGCGCCGGCGATGGCGCCGACGTTGACGGTGACGGACTCGGCCGCCAGGGCCGTGCCTTCGACGACGCCGTCGTGCAGCGCCTTCGGCCACCACGCGGTCTCGAAGTCCGGGGCGCCGGTCGCCTGCTGCCAGTGCTGCTTGACGAGCTCGTAACCGAGCGTCGTGTCGCGCGCGACGACGAGGTCCTCGTAGCTGGCGTTGCCGACCATCTCCTGGTTGAGGAACGCCAGGAACTCGAGCGCCGACACGCCGCCGAAGAGCGGCGCGACCAGCGGCTGCCGCAGCGACACCGTGCCGTCGCGGCTGCGCGCGTCGCCCCAGCTCTCGAGCTCGTGGGCGAGCGGGAAGTGCCAGTCGCAGAGCCGGCCGGTCTCGTCGTCGTAGTAGCCGACGTGGATCGTGTGGGCCGGCTTCTTGTTGGTCAGGAGTTCGCCGAACTTCAGGTCCGCCGGCGCGTCGTAGACCGGGTTGGTGCCGAGCACGACGAGCGTGTCGACGGTGCCGGCCTGCAGCGCCGATGCCAGCTCCTGCAGCGCCGCGACCGAGCCTCCCGCGACGCCGTCGGGCGGCGCCGTGTGGGTGACGGTCTCGCCGAAGTTGCCGAGCTTCTCGTTGATCGCGTGCACGATGGCGTGCACGACGGGCGGCTGGCCTGCGCCGGCGACGACGACGCTGCGGCCCTGGGCGGCCTGCAGGTCGCGCGCGAGGATCTCGAGCCACTTCTTGCCGTTCTTCTCGAACGCTGCCGGGTTGTGCGTCGAGAGCCGCGTGTCGAGGTCGCTGCCGACCCCGACGCCGAGCGCCCGCGCGAGCGCGAACGCGACGCCGGCGACGTCCCCGCTGCGCGTGCGGAAGCGGTGGTCCGCCGCGACGCCGGTGGTCGTGTAGGTCGACTCGACGACGTAGAGCCGCGACAGCGCCTTGCCCGGCACGGCCTCGCGGCGGCGCGACGCCCACGCGCGGGCGCTCGCCATGCCGTCGCCGTCGGTCGCGAGGAAGTCGCAGTCCAGCGACAGGATCACGTCCGCCTTCGCGTAGTCGACGCGCGTCGCGACCGGCTTGCCGAACGCGAGCTGCGCGCCGGCGAGCACGTTGTCCTCGTGCAGCGGCGACCAGGTGTGGAAGCGCGCCTTCGGGAAGCCGCCGTCCTTCATGCGCGCGACCTGCGCGCGCAGCGACGGCGACGTGGTCGGCGGCATCAGGACGTGCAGGCCCTCGCCCTGCTTGATGTTGACGAGGTCGCTCGACACGTCGGCGAGCCAGGTCGCGAACTCCTGCCAGACGTCGACCTCGTGGTGGGCCCCGCCGTGTGCGCCGTGTCCGCCGTGCGCGTCGTCGGCGTGTTGCGCCGAGTGCGCGTTGCGCGGCTTCCTGCTGCGTCCCGGATCGTACAGCTGCAGCAGCTCCGCCTGCAGCTGCGAGTCCGAGCCGCCGAGGCTGCTCGGGTGCGTCGGGTGTCCCTCGATCTTGGTCGGGCGGCCGTCGTTGCTCTTGACGAGCACGCCGATGCCGTAGCCGTTGCGCGTCAGGGTCGTCGCGTAGTGCTGTGCCACGCCGGGCTTGAAGCCCGCGGGGCGCTTGTTGAACGGCAGGATCTTGGTCTCGGGCTTGCGACAGCCGGCCATGCCCGCCAGCGCGACCGACGCCGCCACGGCGGACAGGAAGTTGCGCCGCGAGACGCCGTCGGGCGCTTCGGTGATGCCCTCGGGGAACTCGCGCGCGAGCACCTGCTGGAACTCGGGCGAGTTCTCCAGCTGGTCGAAGCTGCGCCAGTAGGTCCGGCCGTCCGCGGGGCCGCCGGTGGTCAGGGTCTCGGGCTGGTTCATCTGCGGATCGACGGGGGTCATCGGTGGCACGCGGAGCAGTGCTCCGGCGGGTTCAGCGCGGGCGGCTCGTCGCCCTGCCATTCGAGCAGCGCCTGCGCGGCCGCGATCGACGCGGCGCTGGGCTCCCACTCCATGTCGGTCACGGAAACGTCCAGCGGCCGGATGTGCTGCTGGGGCGCGCGGTGGCACTCGAGGCACCAGCCCATGCTCAACGGCTCGACCTGGCGCACGATCTCCATCTGGTCGATGCGGCCGTGGCAGCTCTTGCAGCCGACGTTCGCGCGCACGTGCACGGCGTGGTTGAAGTAGGCGTACTGGGGCAGCAGGTGCACCTTGACCCACTCGATCGGCTTGCCGTCACCGGTGCCGTCGCCGTAGGAGTCGCGCAGGAGCTGCAGCTTGACGCTGTCCTGCTTGACGACCTTGTGGCAGCCCATGCAGGTGTCGGCGTCCGGCACGCTGGCGTGCGCCGCGTCCTCGACGTAGCGGTGGCAGTAGCGGCAGTCCATGCCGAGCGAGCCGGCGTGCAGCTTGTGGCTGTACGCGATCGGCTGGTACGGCTGGTAGCCGACGTCGGTGTGCTTCGGCGAGAACCAGAAGGTGACGACGAAGACCACGAACAGACCGCCTGCCGCAGCGCCGAGCGCCACGATGGCGGGCAGCTTGTTGGTCCACTTGGGGAACAGTGCAGTCAAGATGGATCCCCTCCGGTGGAGGGACGGATGCGTTCGCGAAAAGCTCGGCGCGGAGCGCGCCGATCGATCGCACGTGGGGCCGCCCTGTGTCGGCTGCGCGCGATCTGGGATCCGGATCGATCACGCGCGACTCGCACCAGGGGCACGTGCGGTCAGCCAAAGGTGGCGGACCTCTGTAAAAGGTCGCCGCCGCGGGGTCAATTTCAGACTTCGTACAAACGGCTTGAAAGCTGCTAAGGCCCGCGGCGAAAACGGCGTAGGCGCGGCCGGCCCGGCCCCCGTCACTCGGTGTGGCGACGCACGAACGCGACGATCGACGGCAGCGCGAGCGCCTGCGCGCCGGGGTTCGGGTGCAGGTCGTCGGGGGTGACCCAGAGGTCCTCGTGCGGGGTGTCGGCGAGGGCCGGCAGCACGTCGAGGAACGGGATCCCGGCGTCGGCGCACTCGGCCGCGACCAGCGCGTGCATCTTTGCGAACGGGTAGGACCGCCCGGGACCCAGGCCCTGCAGGAACGGCCAAAGCACGACCAGCAGCGGGATCTGGCGCGCGCCGCACCAATCGCGGACCTCTCGCAGGCAGCGCTGCGGAACCCCTTGTGACCACATGGCTTCGAACGGTCGGTCGGGGTTGCACAGCCCGCCCGCCTCGGCCTGCTCGCGCGGCAGCGCCAGCAGTTCGCCGACCCAGTCGCGGGCGGGGTCGAGGTCGAGCGGGTCGCGGCCGAGCGCCGCGCGCAGAAGATCGAGCACGCGCACCCCGGTCGGCGCGATCGGCACCTGGAAGCTCAGCCCGCTGCTCGGCAGCAGGTCGTTCAGGCACAGCGTCAGCACCACGGCGTCCGGGCCGAACGCGTGGAAGCGGTGGCGCAGGCCGTGCCAGTACTCGTCGACGCAGACGGTGCCCGACGCGCCGCAGTTGACGGTGCGCACCTCCCGACCGTCGGTGCGCAGCTCGGCTTCGAGCCGGCGCACCCAGTTGGCCTCGGCGGGAATGCCCCAGCCGTAGGTGAACGAGTCGCCGATGCACACGATGCGCTGCTCGCCCGGCGGCTTGTCCGGCGTGATCTCGTCGCGCTCGCGCAGCCCGAACCGGTTGATGTGGTTCGGCAGCCGGCCCTCGGCGTCGAGCCAGTCGCGCTGCAGCACGTCCTGGTCGGTGTAGGTCAGGAAGAAGTCGAGGCCGGGCGCGAACATGAAACGCGGCCGCGGCGGCTCGCCGGGCACCGGCACGACGAAGCCGCGCTCCGCCGCCTTCTTGAGGTCCGCGACCGGGTTGCCGTCGGCGTCGGCGTAGCCGAGCCGGCCGAGCGGGCGGCACGGCGCCTCGAACGCGCGCAAACCGACCTCCGCCAGGACGAGCGCGACCAGCGTCGCGACGGCCGCGGCGGCGACGCGCGTCGTCGTGCGGGGTCGTCTCGGCGGGCGCGGCGTCATGCTGTGCAGCGTAGCTCCGCCCTACGGGGCGCTGTGCGAGTTTTCACGTGGTACCGTTTCCACGTTCCGGCAGCATACGACGCCGGTTTTCGCCCGCCGCACGGCGCCGCCCGCCGGCGGCAGCCTCCATGTCGACCCACGTCCTCGGGATCTCCGCCTTCTACCACGACTCCGCCGCGGCGCTGTTGCGCGACGGCGAGATCGTCGCGGCGGCCCAGGAGGATCGCTTCACGCGCAGGAAACACGACTCGGACTTCCCGGCGAAGGCGGTCGCGTTCTGCCTCGAGCAGGCCGGCATCTCGGCGAAGGACCTCGACTTCGTCGCGTTCTATGACAAGCCGATCCTCAAGTTCCACCGGCTGATCGAGACCTACATGGCGTTCGCGCCGGTCGGCTTCGACTCGTTCCGCAAGTTCGTGCCGCTGTGGGTCGGCGAGAAGCTGCACATGCGGCGCATCATCACGAGGCGGCTCGGCCACCGGCCGAAGAACCGCTACGTGTTCCCCGAGCACCACGAGAGCCACGCGGCGTCCGCGTTCTACCCGTCGCCGTTCGAGGACGCGGCGATCGTGACGATGGACGGCGTCGGCGAGTGGGCGACGACGTCGGTCGGCGTCGGCGAGGGCAACCGCATCCGCCTGCTGCGCGAGATCCGGTTCCCGCACTCGCTCGGGCTGCTCTACTCGGCGTTCACCTACTACTGCGGCTTCAAGGTCAACAGCGGCGAGTACAAGCTGATGGGCCTCGCGCCGTACGGCGAGCCGCGCTACGAGCAGCTGATCCGCGAGCACCTGATCGATCTGCGCGAGGACGGCAGCTACCGGCTCGACCTGCGCTACTTCAACTACTGCGTCGGGCTGACGATGACCAACCGGCGCTTCGACGCGCTGTTCGGCGCGCCGCCGCGCTCGCCGGAGTCGGCGCTCGAGCAGCGCCACATGGACCTCGCCGCGTCGATCCAGAAGGTCACCGAGGACGTGATGCTGCGCACCGCGCGGCACGCGCACGAGCTGACCGGCAAGAAGAACCTGTGCCTCGCCGGCGGCGTGGCGCTGAACTGCGTCGGCAACGGCGTGATCCTGCGCGAGGGGCCGTTCGAGCGCGTCTGGATCCAGCCGGCGGCGGGCGACGCCGGCGGCGCGCTCGGCGCGGCGCAGTTCGTCTGGCACCAGCTGCTCGGCAAGCCGCGCGAGGCGCGGCCGGCCGACGCCCAGCGCGGCAGCCTGCTCGGCCCGAAGTACGAAGCGCGTGACATCCAGGCGTTCCTCGACGCCGAGGGCGTCGTCTACGAGGAGTGCACGACCGAGGCCGAGCTGTCGGATCGCGTCGCGGAGCTGATCGAGCAGGAGAACGTGATCGGCTGGTTCCAGGGTCCGATGGAGTTCGGCCCGCGCGCGCTCGGCTCGAGCAGAATCAGCGGCGCCGCGCGCTCGCCGAAGAAGCCGAGCGTGAGCACCAGGAAGAC
>CALKYL010000481.1 GCA_938003515.1 uncultured bacterium | reverse complement strand
CGCCGTCGCGGTCGTGCCAGCGCAGCTCCCCGGCCGGCGACGCGACCCCGCCGTCGCCGAGCCCGAAGTGCGCGATCGGCACCTCGTCGCGGGCGTCCGACAGGACGACCTCCGGCAGGTGCTTCGGGAGCGGCTCGGGCGTCTGCGCCGGCAGCGCCGCCGCCACCGTCGCGAGCAGGAAGCACGGCACGGAAGACGCGTTCACATCGCGGCTATCGGCTCGCGGGCGGGCGCCGCCGTAGCGCTTCGCGCGGGCGCGGCCGGCGGACGGCAGCACCCGGGACGCCGGCTTACTTGGGCGGCGAGGGCGCCGTGACCGTGACCTCGACCGCGGTCTCGCTGACGGCGTCCATGACCCGCAGCTTGCCCGGCTTGCAGTCGGCCGGCACGGTCAGGGTCGCCTTGCCGTCGGCGACGGCGAGGTCGTCCATCGCGACCGGCGCGTTGCTGTCGGTGACGTTGGTCACCGACAGCTTGGTCGCCTTCGACTGCACCTTGAACGCGACCGTCTCGCCCGGCGCGGCGGTGTCCTTGCCGTCGAGCAGCAGGCCCAGCTCGGTGTGGTGCAGCGGCACGTAGTCGGGCAGCCACTTGTGCAGCAGGTTCGTGCGGTAGAGCACGTAGGCGGTGCCGCCGAGCAGGATCAGCACGAGCAGCAGCCGCGGCCAGATGCTCTTCTTCGGCGCGTACGGGTCGACCAGCGAACGGTGCGAACCCGCCGGGATCTTCGGCAGCTCGGTCAGCGAGCCGCCGAGCGGGATGTTGACGCGCGTCAGCACGTTGACGGCCCAGCCGTTGGCGTCGAGGATCGGGCCGAGGTTGCGCGTGCGCAGCTTGAGCCACGCGATGAACATCGACGGCCCCGAGATCGCCAGCAAGAGACCGACGATGCCGATCGGGATCCACGGGCCCAGGCTCAAGAAGCCGGTCAGCAGCGCCGTGAACACGCCCGTGATGCCGGCGACGGCGACGCCGAGGGCGGCGATGGTGCCGACGTCGAACTTGGGCTTCGGCGGTGCTGCCCCCTTGGTCGCGGCATCGCCGGTGGCCTGCACCCCGGTGGCCAGCTTCTTGTCGGCCTCGGCCTCGGCGGCGGCCGCCTTCTTGGCGACCGCCTCCTGGATGCCGCGCAGCACCTTCTTGTAGGGCGACCAGAACGCCTGCCGCACGCTGATCGGGTTGCTGACGATCTTGGTGATGGTCGCGTCCCAGTCGTCGCCGTCGCGGTCGTAGAAGATGCCGTTGCGGCCCTCGAACAGGTTGTCGCTGTCGCCCGCCGTGAACGCGCAGGCGACGGTGCGCTTCTGGCCGCCGGGCCGCGTGCAGTCGACGTAAGCGAGGAACGCGTTCGACATCGGCGCCATCTTGGCGTGCTTGCCGGCGTCGTTGACGTGGAAGCACATGTCGCAGGCGCGGCCGTCGAGGTAGAGCGTGCCGGCCTGGAAGACCGCGCCGCGGCGGGCGTAGAAGTCGCCGAAGTTGACGTAGTTGCGCAGCAGCTTCGCGAAGTCCTTGTGCAGCCGGCAGAGCTTCTCGACCTTGACCATCGCGTCGTACTCGGGCGCGACGACCAGATCGTCGGCGATGGCCTGCTGCAGCGTGTCCTTGCTCTTGCCGGCCAGGATCTCGCGCACGCGATCGACCCCGAGCGGAGCGACCTCGGTGCCGGCGGCCTTGCCGAGCCACGCCTCGTAGCCGGCGAACTTGCAGCTCAGCTCGCCCCACTCGGCCTCGGTCAGGCTGTCCTTGTTCTTCAGGCACGCCGACCGGAACGTGCCGACGGCGCCGGCCCAGGCGGGGTTGAGCCCGTCGGTCAGGGGCAGGGGCTTGCCGGCCTCGACCAGCGCGAGCGGGAAGCCAGCGACTTCGTCGACGGTGATCGTCAGGTCCCTGGCGGCAGCGGCGATGTAGGCCGCCTCCTCGCGATTGACCGCGGCCAGCGCGCGCGCATCGAACGCGACCAGGCGGCAGCGGCCGAAGTAGTCGTCGATCTTGGCGCGCACGGCGAGGAACGCCGCGTGGGCGGCGGCGGTGTCCTTGCCGAACGGCAGCACGTTCTTGGCGTCGCCCTCGGCCTCCTTCTGCCAGGCGTCGAACGCGGCGCAGGCGGCGAAGAAGCCGTCGAGCTGCGCCTGGTCGACGCCGGGCGTGCCCGCGCGATCGGCAACGCCGCCCATGCACCTGACGATGTCGGCGGCGACCGCGCTGGCCGCGGCGTCGCCCACGGTCTCCGGCGGCACGACGCCGTCCCCGTTGAGCCTGGCCTTGGCGAACAGCTCCGCGATCTTGACCGTGTCGTCGATCGTGATCCGGCCCGCCTCCGACCCGAGCGTCTTCAGCGCGTGCTTGGCCGAGGCCAGCACGGCCTTGCCCTCGTCGGTGTCCTTGCGGATGTTGTCGATCGCGACGCCGTCCTCGCCCTTGGCCAGCGCGTCGCCGCTCTGCAGCACCTCGCGCAGCCACTGGATCGTCGCCAGGATCTCCGGCGGCCGCACGTGGGCGTCGCCGTCGGCGTCGATCAGCGCGAGCATGCGCTCGTCGATCTCGAGTCCCTTGGTCGGGCAGCTCAGCGCGACCCAGAGCTGCTGGTCGAGTTGCTCGAGGTGGAAGATGTCGGCGCCCTTGTCGAGGCGCACCTGGTCGACGCCGCCGGCGCGGTAGAAGGACCAGGTGTGGGGGTTGGTCTTGGCAGGCTTGGCGGTCTTCGTCATGGCGAGCTTGCGGGGTCCGAGTCGAGGCCCTGCATCGGGGGGGCGAGCACTTTCCGCCGCGGCGCCGGCCGGTCAAGGCTCCACGTCGTGACGCGTGCCGAGACGTGGATCCGGACGGCCGCGGGCGCTGACGCCACAGCCGCGGGCGGCGCGGTGAGGCGAGACGGGGCGCTGCGAAGACATGCGTCGCGCCGCGGCGGTCCGTCAGGGCCTCGGCGATCGCACGTCGGGGCCGGGGGCCCTCGCATCGGGCGCGAATCCGGCCCGATACGGCACCTGCACCTGCCTGCTGGCCGCCGCTTGCTCCTCATGGCAGCCGTCCGCCAAGAAGGCTCCGCTGGAACGCTCGGATCGTCATCGATCGAGGTCTGTCCGGCGAGCACGCCGAGCAGCTGCCACGTCGCTCGCGCGCGGTCGTGGCCGTCCGGCGCGCGCCGTTCGGCGTCGGTCGCTCAGCCCTTCGGAACAGCGACCCCGAGCCGTTCGGCCAGCGCCAGCAGGAACGCGCCGACGTCGGTCACGATGCCCTGGCTCTGCGCCGAGCCGCGGTCGCCGAGCTTGGCCACGACCGCCGGGTGGATGTCGACGCAGACGGTCATGACGTCGGCCGCGACCATGTTGCCGGTGCCGATGCCGTGCAGCATCGACGACAGGATCACGACGAGGCCGGCGTTCTCGAGGATCTGCGCGTAGCCCGCCTGCGCCGCGATCAGGTCCATCTCGGTGTCGGGGAGGGGACCGTCGTCGCGGATCGAGCCGGCGAGGCAGTAGGGCACGTTGGCGCGCACGCACGCGTGCATGACGCCGCCCTTCAGCAGCCCCGAGGCGACCGCCTGCGGGATGCCGCCGGCGCGGCGAACGGCGTTGATCGCCCGCATGTGGTGCATGTGGCCGTGCACGGCGGGCCGACCGCTCGCGAGCTCGACGCCGAGGCTGGTGCCGTAGAGCGCGGCCTCGATGTCGTGCACGGCGAGCGCGTTGCCGCTCAGCAGTCCGTCGACGAGGCCCTGCTCGAGGATCGCCGCGAGCACCGGCGCGGCGCCGACGTGCACCACCACCGGACCGGCGACGAGCACGACCTTGCGGCCTTCGTCGCGGACGCGCCGCCACTCGGTCGCGACCTCGGCGACCTGGGCCGCGAGCCGCCGCTCCGAGCTGACGCCGCCCTGCATGAACCCGAAGCGGTCCTGCAGCTTGCGGGTCGTGTGCGGCGTGACGCGGATGCCGGCGAAGCCGGTCACGACGCGCTGGCCCGGCAGGAGGTCGCGCAGCTTCACGCACGTGTACGTGCCGCCGTCTTCGACGATCGTCGCGTCCATGCGCTGCTTCTGGACCGGCTGCCAGACGCCGTCGACGCGCACCTCGGTCGCGAGATTGGTGGTCGAGTAGAAGCCCTCGGGCGCGGTGCCGGCGATGTCGACCTCCTGCCAGGTCGCGTCCTCGGTCTCGGTCTCGCTGAGGCCGAGCGACATCAGGTCCTCGCGCAGCCGATCGAAGGTGTCCTGGTCGGGTGCGGTCACCTCGAGCTCGAGTTCGCTCGCGTCGGTGCGCAGCCTGCCGACGTCGAGGCGCACGACCCGGTAGCTGCACCCCGCCGCGTGCACGGCCTCCATCGCGTCGGACAGGAGGCCCGAGTCGATCAGGTGCCCGCGGGCGTGGAAGATCGCGACGATCGGCTTCGGCACGGCGGCAAGGTAGCCGCGGTCCGGGAGCGGAACCAGCGAACCGCGCTGGGCCGGCATCCGTTGCCGCGCTGGCCCGTGCCCTGCCTTCGCCGCGTCGAGGTGCTAGCATGCCCACCGCGTTCCGAACGAAGCGAATGTCCCCTCTCGCGCAGCGACTCGTCGAGGCGGTCGGCCAGACCGTGCACGGCAAGGAAGACGCCATCGAGCTGGCGGTCACGGCGCTGTTCGCGGGCGGCCACCTGCTGATCGAGGACCACCCCGGCGTCGGCAAGACGCTGCTCGCGCGCAGCCTCGCGCAGGCGCTGGACCTGCCGTTCCAGCGCGTGCAGTGCACCGCCGACCTCTTGCCGAGCGACCTGATCGGGGCGCAGATCTACCACCCGCGCACCGGCGAGCTGACGTTCCGACAGGGGCCGGTGTTCACCTCGGTCCTGATGGCCGACGAGCTCAACCGCACGCCGCCGCGCACGCAGTCGGCGCTGCTCGAGTGCATGGCCGAGCGCAGCGTGACGATCGACCGGCAGACGTTCGCGCTGCCCGATCCGTTCTTCGTCGTCGCGACGCAGAACCCGTTGACGGCCGCCGGCACCTACCTCCTGCCCGACAATCAGCTCGACCGCTTCCTGCTGCGCATCGAGCTCGGCCACCTCGAGCCGGAATTCGAGATCGACGTCGTCGGGCGCGAGGACGGCCACCGGCTCGCCGCGGAGCTCCGGCCGATCGCGTCGCGAGACGACCTGCTCGAGACGCGGCGGGCGATCGACGCGGTGCGCTGCGATCGGGAGCTGGTCGCGTTCGTCGTCGAGCTGGCGAACCGCACGCGCACCTCGCCCGACATCGTGCAGGGCGTCAGCACGCGCGGCGCGCAGGCGCTGCACCGCGCGTGCCGGGCGCGCGCCCACGTGCACGGCCGCGACTACGTCGTCCCCGACGACGTGCGGGCGCTGCTGGTGCCGGCGTGGGCGCACCGGCTGACGCCGCGCACCGGCAGCCGGCCGGAGGCGCTGCTGCACGAGATCCTCGCCGACACGCCGCTGCCCGACTGACGGCGACCCGAAGGCCACCCGATCCCGATGGCGACACCGAGCAGTTCGATCGAGCTGACCGCGCGCGGCCGCGTCGTGGTGTGGCTCGCTGGCCTCGCCGCCGGCGCCGCGTGGCTGGGCGGCGACGACCACGCGCGCCTCGCGGCGGCGATGCTCGCGGCGCCGCTGGTCGTCGACTTCGTCGCCAAGCAGCGCCGCCTGCACCACACGGTCGTGCGCGTGCCGCCGCGCCGCACGGTCGCGGGAGCGGTGTACGTCGAGGCGATCGTCGTCGAGCACCGCGGCCGCCGGCC
Source organism: uncultured bacterium (assembly GCA_938003515.1). Next base: position 86 of record CALKYL010000481.1, on the reverse strand, counting down.
GCTGCGCAGCTGTCAGCTGCACGAGCCGCGCGCGATGCGCGCAGAGCCGCCCGCACTGCTGACCACGCTCGCCGCGTTAGCGCCGG
>CALKYL010000480.1 GCA_938003515.1 uncultured bacterium | reverse complement strand
GAACGGCGCCGGGTTCCAGACGATGCCGACGCCGTCGTGCAGGTTGGCGGCGTAGCGGAAGTGGATGAACGCGTCGTCGCAGAGGAACGCGAGCCGGGACGCCCCCCAGACCGCGACGGCGAGAAGCCCGGCGACGGCGAGCCACCAGGCGACGGGCGTGCGTTCGCTGCGGGCGGCGGGATCGGCGGGCACCGCTCGATTATCGGGGGGGTGCCGACGGACGCAACGACGCCGCGGGACCGGCCGCCGGCCGCGACGCCGTGCGCACTCGGTCCCGACGCCGGCTCCCGCGCGGATGCGCCGTTGCGAACGCCGCTTCGACCACCCACCCCGCGGCCGCCGCGCCGGTGCGACGCGACCGCGGCCGGAGAGCGACGTAGACTGTCGGCATGACCGACCACTTCGTCGACGAGCTCGACAACACCTTCGCCCGGATCCACGACCTGGCGACGGGCGCCGAGCGGTGGTCTTCCCGCCCCGCGTGGCTCGAGTTCGCCCCCAACAACCTGTGCAACCTGCGCTGCATCATGTGCGGCCAGTCGGACGAGTGGCCGCTCGAGCTGATGTCGAAGGAGCGGGCGGAGAAGCTGCTCGACGAGGTGCTGCCGAAGGCGTCGCTGTTCACGCCGTCGGCGATCTCGGAGCCGCTGCTCGCCAACATCAAGCTCCTGGTCAAGAAGGCGCGCGAGCACGACGTCTACCTGAACTTCCACAGCAACGCGACGGTGCTCAACGGCGCGCGGCTCCGCGAGATCCAGGACCGCATGCACCAGCTGTACATCTCGTTCGACAGCCACGTGCCCGAGGTGTTCGAGGAGATCCGCGCCGGCGCCGACTTCCACAAGGTCGTCGCCCACATCGAGGAGATCCTGCCGGTCGCGGAGGAGTTCGGCATCCCGGTCGACTTCGTCTCGGTGATGACGACCAAGAACGTCGGCCACCTCGACGGGCTGGTCGACTTCCTCGCCGACCGCGGTGCGGCGCGGCTGGGCTGCGAGCTGCGCATCCAGCTGGTCGTCGGCCTGCCCGAAAAGAAGAAGCACCTCGACCCGCAGATCGCGATGAGCGAGGCCGAGGGCTGCGCGCCCCTCGACCGCGCGTGTGAACGCGCCCGGGCGCGCGGCATGCGCTTCCGCGTCGAGATCGACGAGCCCTACCGCCGCAGCGTGCAGCCCGTGCCGCCGCGTTTCCGCTGGATCATGGGCCACCTCGTCACCTGCCAGACGGAGTACATCCGGCGCCAATACCCGGGCTTCTGTTCGATGGCGACCTACCACCTCAAGGTCGACGCGAAGGGCGACGTGTTCCCCTGCTGCCGCGCCCCCGACGAGCTGCGCATGGGAAACGTGCACGAACAGAGCGTCGAGGAGATCTGGAACGGCGAGAACTACCGGACCTTCCGCCGCCGCATGTTCGCCGGCGACTACCCGGACAGCTGCAAGACCTGCGACGTGCTGGTCGCCAACCCGCACTTCCAGCAGCGCTGCGGCGGCGGCGAGGCCGCGAAGCAGCAGCGGGCGAGCGCGGGCGCGCCGAAGTAGGACCTCGGCGCGTCCCCTACGGACGCGCGCGCCGGTGCGGATCCGGCCGCTCAGCGCCCCTGCGTGAGCTCGCCGAACCGCGCGTCCAGAGCCGAGACGATCGCGATCTGGTCGCGCTGCTCGCGCAGCCGATCGACCAGGCAGACCTGGACCTCTTCGACCATCCCGTAGGCCATGCACCGCACGCGCTCCGGCCTCGACAGGTCCTCGAACGCCCCTCCGCGCACGCGCCATCCCGCCTCGATCTCGGCGTCCACGGCACGCGCGTGCTCCGCGGTCGGCAGTTCCCCTCGCGCGTACGGAGCGAACGACCTCTGGACGATCGCCAGCGCCAGCTGGCGAGCCTCGCGACCCTCCGCGAGGGAAGCGATCGTCGCCGCATCGTCCCCTTCCCGCGCCGCCGGCGGCCGCTCCATCGCGAGCTCGGCGATGCGCAGCTGATGGGCGTAGTATTCTTCGAGCGTGATGCGTCGCTCGCGGTGCGCCGCGAGCTCCCGCCGGGCCTCGGCGACGACCGCCGCGTCCCGCGGCCCGCGCGCGAGCTGCTGCAGCGCGTCGGCGAGCAGGCACAGCCCGAGCATCTCGACGGTGCCGTGGAACGCGAGCCCGTCGCGGTGCTCGAGCCGCGACAGCTGCCGGCTCGCGCGCAGGAGCGACGCCGCGTCCGCGACCGCGACCGCGGGCTGCTCGACGCGAGCGAACCAGCCGTGTGCCGCGACCAGCACCGCGAGCTGGTAGACGCGGACCACGGTCCGGTCGTCGAACGAGGAGGCGCTGCCGCCCGGATCGGCGAGCTCACAGCGCGCCGCCGCCGTAGCCTGCGCGAACAGCTGGCGCGCACCGGCGGCCTTGTCGACGACCCCCGGCAGCCGCGCTGGATCCAGGCCGAGCTCGCCGAGCGAGCGATCGGGCGCGAACGGCACTTGCAGCAGCTCGCGCTCCGACGCCTCGAGCAGGCGCACGGCCTCCTGCCATGCCAGATCGTAGAGCTCCATGGCGTTCGGCGCCTTCGCCGCGTCCGCCGGCTGCTGCGAGCCGAGCGCAGCCAACCCGAAGACCCAGGCGACCGCGGAGAACCGGAGTCCGTGCATGGGCGCGAGTCTATGCACGGCACCGCCAGGCTCCCATACCGGCCGGCCAGTCGCGTGTCCGTAAGCCGCCACCCGGGCCGGCAGCGAACCCACCGGCCGGATCTCCGGGAAGCGGCGGCAATGGCAACGCTCGTTCGAGAGTTCAATGCGCCGCGCTGCAATGCGGGCGTGCGCCGTACCCCTTTGCCTTTCGGACGGAGCCGCTAGATTTCCCGCCGCTCCGGCCTCCGGAGCCGTTGCAGACCGCCGACGGCGCTTCGCCGGTCGGCGCGCAGCACCGCCCCTACTCTCGAACGTGACTCCATGCGCATCCCGCTCATGCTCGCCGCCGCCGCCATCGGAGGCGGCGCGTCGGCCCAGAACCTGGTCATCCCCGCCGGCTTCGCCACGACCGAAGGCTCGTCCAGCACGGCCTATCCGTGGGGCCGCGGCTCCAACCAGATCCGCGTCCAGTACGTCTACGACGCGTCGCACTTCACCAATCAGGGCGTCAACTCCCCGATCGTCATCAACAACCTGAAGTGGCGCGCGAACGGCGGCACGACCACCGCAGGCTACACCTACAGCTCGGTGCAGATCGGCATCTCGTCGGCGGCCGTCGACTACACGGCGGTGACGACGACGTTCGCCAACAACCACGGGCCCGACTTCGCGAACGTCTACAACGGCGCCGTCGTCGTCGCGACGCCCGCCGGCACGACGCCGAACTCGTACTACGTCGACGTCGCGATCACGCCGTTCCTGTACGACCCGAGCCTCGGCGCCGACCTGTGCATCGACGTCGCGACCGACGCCGTCGGCGCGACCACGACCACCGGTCCGGCCCTGGACAGCGCCGGCACAGCCGGCCTCACGAGCCGCGTCTACAACCTGACCAACTACCAGGCGACGACCGGCACGACGCAGCAGAACTCGAGCCCCGTGGTCGAGGTCGGCTACACGCCGGCGAACGGCCTGTTCGCGGCGTTCTCGTCCGACGTCACGCGCGGCCCCACGCCGCTGACGGTCAACTTCACGGACCAGTCGTTCACCAGCGCGGCCGGCGGCGTCACGTCGTGGGCCTGGGACTTCGACGGCAACGGCACGATCGACAGCACCCTGCAGAACCCGACGCACGTCTACAACAGCTGCGGCAGCTACGACGTCACCCTGACCGTGAACGACGGCGTCAACCCGGCGAGCACGCTGACCCAGGTCGGCTACATCGTCACCGACGAGATCACCGCCGACTTCACCAGCCAGCTGATCGGCCCGCTCGTGATCCAGTTCACCGACACGTCGACCCCGGCCGCGACCTCGTGGGCCTGGGACTTCGACGGCGACGGCTCGATCGACAGCAACCTGCAGGACCCGATCTGGGTCGCGCCCAACACGAACGTCTTCCAGACCTCGCTGACGGCCGCGCGCTTGTGCGGGGCCCCGTCGACGATCGTCAAACCGACGACCGCCGCGCAGATCCTGTCGACGAACCTCGCGGCCAACAACGGCGGCGCGGCGCGCACGATCCTGTTCGACCTCGAGGTGCTCAACCCGAACGGCGTCGAGATCAGCGCGTTCGACTCGGTCACCTCGTCGACGAACGCGTCGTTCACCGTCGACGTCTACCTGAAGCCGGGCAGCTACGTCGGCTCCGAGGCCAACGCCGGGGACTGGACGCTCGTCGGCCAGGCGGCGGGCACGTCGGCCGCGGTCGCCAACGCCCCGTCGAACGCCGTGCTCGGCTCGCCGCTCTACGTGCCGCAAGGCACCTACGGCGTCGCGCTGTTCTACACGGGCATCAACCCGCGCTACGTCACCGGCGCCGCGGCGTTCGGCAACGGAGACCTCGGCCTGACCCTCGGCGCCGCGACGGTCACCGCGACGCCGTTCGTCGTCACCAACACGTTCACGCCGCGCGCCTGGAGCGGTTCGGTCTACTACGGCACCCACAACATCACCGGCAGCGCGGGCTTCGGCTTCTTCGCGCCGGGCTGCCCGGGCTCGCTCGGCGTCACCAACCTCAGCGGCTCGCAGCCGACGGTCGGCAGCACGCTGACGGTCGACCTCAACAACGTGCCGTTCGGTCTCGCGGTGATGATCAGCGGCTCGAGCAACAGCGCGCCGCTGCCGCTGGACCTCGGGTTCCTCGGCGCACCCGGCTGCTTCGCCCGCGTCAGCCTCGAGCTGCTCGACACGGTGATCGGCGTCGCGCCGAACGCGACCTGGACGCTGCA
>CALKYL010000479.1 GCA_938003515.1 uncultured bacterium | reverse complement strand
CGCCCCGCTGTTCGAGCGCAACCTCGGCGACTGGCGCGTCGAGGTCTGCACGCAGTGCCAGGGCGTCTGGTTCGACAGCGACGAGGCGCGCCGGCTCGGCCTGATGCACCTCGTCGAGCGCTCCGCCTCGGCCGTCCAGAAGCGACCCGTGTGGCGTCGCCGCGCGGCCGCCGCGAACCGCGCCGACGGCTGGCGGCACGTCACGACGGCCGAGTGAGGGGCCGCGCGCCGGCGCGGCGAGCGCTCAGTCGCAGTCCGGCGCGTCCGCCAGCAGGGCGATGTCGTTGCACGCGTTCCAGAGCATGACCATCGCCTGCTTGACGTTGGCGGTCGCGACCGGCGGCAGGTCATCGCGGCGGCTCAGGTCCAACAGCCGCGTGTAGACGTCGAGCAGCTCGCGCTCGTCGGTCGACAGCGGGTTGCCGAGGAGGTCCTTCGGGTCGTGGGTCATCGTCTGTGTCCTCAGTGCTGCGGCCGCAGGTCCTGGAGCCGCTTCGCCTTCAGCTCGAAGCGGGGCAGCTCGCCCTGGTTGGCCCGCTCGACGTTGAAGCGCAGGCCCTCGTGCGCGTCCGCGAGGTCCTTCTGCAGCTGCGCCTGCAGCCGTGGCCAGCGCTCGTCGAGGCCGGGCTTGAGCTCGACCCGGACGGCGATCTCGTCCTGCACGTCCTTGCGCGAGATCACGATCTGGAACTCCTCGACCTCCTGGTGCTCGCGCACGACCGCCTCGACGGCGCGCGGGTAGACGTTGGTGCCGCGGATCAGCTTCATGTCGTCGACGCGGCCCAGGATGCCGCCCTCGTACAGGTCGCCGGTGCGGCCGCAGCCGCAGACGGTGTGCGGCACCTTCTGCACGAGGTCCTTGGTGCGGTAGCGGATCAAGGGGATGAAGCCGCGTCCGAACGACGTGACGACGCGTTCGCCGCGCTCGCCGTAGCCGACCGGTTCGCCGCTGTCGGGGTCGAGCACCTCCTCGACGAAGTGGTCCTCGATGATGTGCGGGCCGCCGGGCTGGTGGTCGCACTCGAAGATCATGATCGTGCCGATCTCCGTCATGCCGGCGGTGTCGCCGCACTTGCCGCCCCACATGTCCTCGATCATCTGCTTGACCGCGGGGATCGAGCCGGCCGGCTCGCCGCTGACGACGACGCGCCGCACCTTGCCGTCCTTCTTCAGGTCGATGCCCATCTTCTCGGCGGTCTGGCCCATGCGCAGCGCGTAGGTCGGCGTCGCGCAGACGGTCGTGACGCCCATCTCGACGATCTGCTTGACGCGCTGCTCGGTCGTCATGTTGCCGCTCGCGAGCGTCAGGCAGCCGATCTTCTCGCAGCAGTAGTGGGCGCCCCAGAAGCCGATGAACGAGCCGTAGCTGAACGCGAAGAAGACTCTGTCGGTCGGTCGGATGCCGAAGCCCCAGAAGCCGTAGCACCACATGTCGGCGATCCACGACCAGTCCTTGCGGCCGTCGAGCACGCGCAGCGGCTGGCGGCCGGACGTGCCCGACGTCAGGTGGTAGCGGATCGCTTCGGACTCGGGCCGCGTGATCAGGTCGCCGAACAGCGGCTTGTCCGCCTGGCACGCCATCCAGTCCTCGCGCGTCATGAACGGCAGCCGGCGGACGTCGTCGAGCGAGCGGATCTGGTCCGGCGTCACGCCGGCGCGTTCGTACAGGCGCCGGTGGAACGGCGACGTGTGCCAGGCGCGGTCGACGAGGCGCTGCAGCCGCGTCAGCTGCAGCGCCCGCAGCTGCTCCTTCGGCAGCGTCTCGGTCTTCGGGTTCCAGAACGGCGATTCGGTGGCGGCCACGAGCGAGCTCCGGCGAAGTGAGTGGTCGCCCGAGCGTAGTCCCGTCGCGCGCCCCGTGCGAGCCGCGGCCGCGGGGCGGTCGCCGCTATCGCCGCAGCAGCGCCGGCGCCAGCGCCTCGGCGGCAGCCGCGTCGTCGCCCCCGCCGTCCGCGACCGGCGGCTCGGGCAGCACCATCGCCGGGCTCGTGCGGCTGAGCACGCCGCGCCACAAGACGAACCGCGCCTGGGGCTCGTTCGCGGCCTGCGAGCTGGTGTAGCCCTCGACGGCGATCGAGTTGTCCCCGAGCGCGCCACCCGCGAGCGCCGCCTGTTCGCGCGTGCCGCCGCTCGCGCGCTGGTCGACGACGAGCCCGTACAGCACGGTGCGGCCGTCGAGCTGGTTGACGTAGCTCTCGAGCGGCGCGCCGAGCAGCGCTTCGAGGTCCGCCTGCGCGACGCTGAGCCCCGCGATCGACACCAGCCCTTGCGGGCCGAGCACGAACTCGGTGCCGTCGGCCGGCGGCGCGACGCTGCCGAGCGAGTCGACGACGCTGACGCTGCCGACCTGCCAGGTGCCCGCCATCTGGATCGTCACGTTGCCCGAACCGTTCGGCACGGCCGCTGGCAGCTGCGGGCCGCCACCGCCGCCGCCGCCGCCGCTGCACGCGGTGACGAACAGGCACGGGACGAGGAGGGAGAACCGGAGGAGGGGGCGTCGCATGGAGGGCAGAGCGGCGGGAGCTTGGCGCGCGTCCCGACGCCGGGCAAGGTCAAAGATCCGATGTCAGCGGATGTCTGCGGGAGCCCGATCAGACCGGCCGGAACGGGTAGACGACGGGCACCACGACGACGGCGAGGCCGAGGACGAGCACCTGCAGCGGCACGCCCACGCGGACGAAGTCGGCGAACCGGTAACCGCCGGGGTTTACGACCAGCGTGTTGACCGGCGACGCGATCGGCGTCGCGAACGCCGCCGACGCCGCGACGGCGACGGTCATCAGGAAGGGCGCGGGGGACAGGTCGAGCTCGCGCGCCGTGGTGTACGCGATCGGGGCCACCAGCACCGTCGTCGCCGTGTTGGACATGACCTGGCTCGCGGCCGAGGTCGCCACGAACAACAGCGTGAGCAACGCGCGCGGTCCGAGCTCGCCGAAGTTGGCGAGCACCAGGCGCACGACGTCCTCGAGCACCCCGGTCTTCTCGAGCGCCGCCGACATCGGCAGCACGGCGGCGACGACGAGCACGCTCTCCCAGTTGACGCGCTGGTAGGCCTCGACGGTCGTCACGCAGCGCAGCAGCACCAGCGCGATCGCCGCGAGCAGCACCGCGACGACGTTGGGCACGACCTGCAGCGTCATCAGCACGATCATGGCGGCCGTCACCGCGAGCGTGCGCGGCGCGAGCGCGCGGTCGAGCAACGGCCCGGCGCTCGCCGCGGCTTCGCCGAGCACGACGAGGTCGCGCGGCCGTCGCGCCAGCAGCCGCACGTTCTTGACGGCGCCCTTGACCAGCAGCGTGTCGCCTGCCTGCAGCACGATCTCCTTGACCGGCCCCGGCGCGGTCTCGCCGCGCCGCTGAACCGCGAGCACCGTCGTGCGGAAGCGCGTGCGGAAGTTCGCGTCGGCCACGGTCCCGCCCGCGAACGCCGAGCGCCGCGGCAGCACGATCTCGGCCATCGTCTCGTCCGGGGCGAGCATCGCGTCGAGCGGCGCGTCCTCGAGCTGCACCCGCGCCTCGCGCGCGAGCGCGCCGATACCGCCGGGCGCCAGCACGCGCAGCCGGTCACCGGCGCGCAGGGTGGCGCTCGGCAGCACGGGCACCGGCTGGCCGACTTCGCGACCCGGCCCGCGCCGGATGCCGAGCACGTGGACGCCCCAGCGCTGCCGCAGGGCCGCGTCGCCGAGCGATCGCCCGACGAGCGGGGAGTCCGGCGCGACCACGACACAGTGCAGCTGCTCCGCGATGCCGAAGGCCGCGGCGAGCTCCGTCGGCGAGCTGCGCGCCGGCCGCGCGGCGGCCGCTTCGTCGTCCTCGTTCGCCGAGCCCTCCGGCAAGAGCCGCCTGCCGACGACCGCCATGAACGCGATGCCCGCGGCCAGCATCGCGGCGCCGACCGGCGCGAAGCCGAAGAAACCGAACGTCGCCTCGCCGTGCCGACGCAGCTCGTCGTTGACGACCATGTTCGGCGGCGTGCCGATCAGCGTCAGCATGCCGCCGAGCAGCGAGCCGAACGCCAGCGGCATCAACAGACGCGCCGGCGGCGTGCCCGAGCGCCGCGCGATGCCGACCGCCGCCGGCAGCAGGATCGCGACCGTGCCCGTCGAGCTCATGAAGCTCGACAGCACCGCGCTCGTCGCCATCAGCACGGCCATCCTCCGCACCTCCGAGGCGCCGCCGAGCGCCGCCAGGCGGTCGCCGATCCACGCCGCGACGCCGCTCGCCTCGAGCGCCGCGCCGACGACGAACAGCGCGGCGATCATGGGCACGATCGGGTTCGCGAACCCCTGCATGCCCTCCTGGGGCGTCAGCACGCCGACGACCATCAGCGCGACGACCGACATCAGCGCGACGAGGTCGAGGGGCAGACGGTCGCTGACGAACAGCGCGATCGTGACTCCGAGGATCGTCAGCACGATCCACTGGTCGCTCATGCGTCGCACGGTAGCCCGACGGGCGGCGCACCGTCCACGCCGCGATCCGGCGGCCTGTGCTCCGGGCCGGGAGCCGTGAGCGATCCCGCACACCGCGCGTCGCCGTCGTGACCCGCGCGTGCGTCGGCGCTAGGAGCGTGTCCAAGTAGGGTCGAGCCGGCGCGCTGACGAGTCGCCCAGG
>CALKYL010000478.1 GCA_938003515.1 uncultured bacterium | reverse complement strand
GTCCGCGACCGGCAGTTCGCACGCTTCGGTGCCGAAGTCGCTCGGCGTCGAGCCGGGGAACAGCACGACCCGCGACAAGAGCGGGTCGGCGACCAGCAGGTCGGTCGTGCCGTCGCGGTTGGCGTCGCCGATCGCCAGGTTGAACGCCTTGCCGCCGCCCGGGAGCACGACGGCCTGCTGCGAGGAGAAGCCGAGCTGGCCGTCGCCGAAGCCGACCAGCACCTCGGGCGCACCGGGCCGGGAGACCGCGACGTCGAGGTTGCCGTCGTCGTCGAGGTCGCCGACCGCGACCGCGAGCGCGTCGGCGCCACCGGGCAGCGAGGCGGCCTGGGTGAAGGTCCCCGCGCCGTCGTTCGCGAACAGGTCGGTCGTGTCGCCGACGCTGCGCACGACGACCAGGTCGAGGTCGCCGTCGTTGTCGAAGTCGCCGCCGGCCATCCACGACGGCAGGCCGCCGATCTGCAGCTCCTGGCCGAGCGAGAACCCGGCGCCGTCGCCGAGCAGGATGCGCAGCTCCCCCGTCAGGCTGACGATCGCCATGTCCTGCACGCCGTCGCCGTCGAGGTCGGCGACGAAGTAGTCGGCGTGCGAGCCGGTGCCGGTGTCGATCTCGATGCGGGTCTCGAACAGCGGCAGGTCGCCGAGCGTGACCTCGGGGACGTTGCCGCGATGGCGCGCGCACGCGGCGGCGACGGCGACCAGCAGAACGGCGAGGAGACGAGGGTGCTGGATGGTCATGGCGGAGCGAGCGGGTTCGGGGCCCGCGCAGAAGCGTAGCACACGGTGCGCCGCGACGCGCCGAGCCGCATTCGCACCGCGCATGCGCCGCAATCCCGCGATGAGACCGACGTCCGGCCCTACCGAAGCCCCGATGACACCGGTCGCAGTCCGCGCCGCCGCGCGCGATCAGCCGCGCGCTGCGCCGAGATAGCTCCTCGCGCGTTCGACGTAGTGCCGGGCCCGCCAGCGCATGGCCTCGATCTCCTCGTCGGTCACCTGCCGCACCACCTTGCCCGGCATGCCGAGCACGACCGAGCGCGGCGGGATCACCGCGTTCTCCTTCACCAGCGCACCGGCGCCGATCAGCGAATACGCGCCGATCCTCGCACCGCCGAGCACGATCGATCCCATGCCGATCAGGCTGTAGTCGCCGACCTCGACGCCGTGCAGCGTCACCATGTGACCGATCGTCACGCCGCGGCCGATCACGAGCGGCGCGTCGACGTCGACGTGCACGCACGAGTTGTCCTGCACGTTGGTGTCGTCGCCGATCTCGATCCAGGCGTCGTCGCCGCGGATGGTCACGCCGAACCAGACGCCGACGTCCTTGCCGAGCCGCACGTCGCCGACGACCGTCGCGTTGTCGGCGACCATCGCGTCGCCGCGCCGGACGAGCCGGCCGACCATGTCGGGATACACGCGGAACTCGCGCGCCTGCGGATCCTTCGGCGGATATCCGGGCATTCGTCTGGTCGGCTCGTCGGTCATCGCGGATAGAGCAGGTCGAGGTGTGCCGGCCACAGTATCGCGAGCAGCACCGTGATGCCGTTGTGCACCGCGTGCGCGAGGATCGGCGGGCCGAGCGCCCGGTGGCGCTGCCGCAGCCAGCCGAACAGCAGCGCCAGCACGGCGATCGGCAGCGCGTAGGCGAGGCCGTGCACGAGGCCGAACAGGAGCGCCGTCACCGCCTGCACCGCCCACATCGGCAGCACGGTCGCGAGCGCCGTGAACAGGTAGCCCCGGAACACGACCTCCTCGAGCACGGGCGCCACCACGACGATCCCGAACACGAGCAACGCGAAGCCGTCGAGGCCGGTGCCGTGCTCGGCCAGCTGCTGCAGCGGGCCCTGGGGCGAGAGCGGCTGGCCGAGCGCGTGCAAGACGCGCAGATAGGCGACGACGAACGCGAGCCAGCCGACGGCGAACGGCAGATAGGCGAGCAGCACGCGCCGCGCGGCGAGCGGCCGCAGCGCGACCTGCGGCGGCCACGCGCAGCCGAGCGCGACCAGCGCGGCGAGGCCCGCCCAGAACTGCGCGCCGACCAGCAGCACGCAGCCGAACGCGAGCCCGAGCTGCGCGAAGGCGGCGGCGGATGCGCGCGGGCGGTCGGCGGCGCTCATTCGCCGGCGATGACGCCCGCCGTCGGCGACGACGCGCTCGCGTACAGCTTCTTCGGTGTGCGGCCGGCGAGGAACGCGTAGCGGCCGGCCTCGGC
>CALKYL010000477.1 GCA_938003515.1 uncultured bacterium | reverse complement strand
GGCCTCGACCAGCAGGTCGGCCAGGTCGGTCGCGTTGAGGTAGCCGCGCTCCGCCTCGGCGGCGCAGCGCGCGACGTCGAACGTCGCGTCGGCGACGGCCGTCGCGGCGACGCCCAGGCACGCCTCGGTCTCGAACATCGCCGGCAGCAGCGCCTCCTTGTCGGCCTGCAGGTCGCGGTCGTAGCCGAGCGGGAGGCCCTTCAGCATCGTGAGCAGCGCCTGCAGGGCGCCCTGGACCTTGCCGGCCTTGCCGCGCACCAGCTCCATCGCGTCCGGGTTGCGCTTCTGCGGCATCAGGCTCGAGCCGGTCGACACGCGGTCGCCGAAGCGCAGGTAGCCGGTCTCCTGCGCGGCGAAGAACACGTAGTCCTCGGCCAGCCGCGACAGGTGGGTCATCGTCATGGCGCAGGCGAACGCGAGCTCGCACAGGTGGTCGCGCGCGGCCGTCGCGTCGAGGCTGTTGCGCGTCGGGCCGCCGCGGAACTCGAGCCGCTGCGCCAGCAGGTCGCGGTCGATCGCCAGCGGCACGCCGGCGAGCGCGCCGCTGCCGAGCGGGCACTGGTCGAGCCGATCGAGCGCGGCGAGGAAGCGCTCGCGGTCGCGGGCCAGCGGCTCGACGTGCGCGAGCGCGTGGTGGCCGATCGTGATCGGCTGCGCGCGCTGCAGGTGGGTGTAGCCCGGCATCGGGTCGGCGTGGTGGCGCTCCGCCTGGTCGACGAGCGCGGCGCAGACCCGCTCGATGGCCTCCACGCAGCCGGCGACGCGCTCGCGCAGGTAGAGCCGCAGGTCGGTCGCGACCTGGTCGTTGCGCGACCTGCCGGTGTGGATGCGCTTGCCGAGGTCGCCGACGCGCGCCGTGAGCTCCCGCTCGACGAGGCTGTGCACGTCCTCGGCCGGGTCGTCGGCCGGCACGCCGTGCTCGTCCCAGTGCCGCCCGAGCTCGTCGATCGCCGCGCGCACGCGCTCGAGCTCGTCGGCGGTGAAGACGCCCGCCCGGGTGAGCGCCTCGGCCCACGCGGCGTTCGTCTCGAGGTCGGCGAACGCGAGCACGTGGTCGACGGTCAGGCTCTTCTGGAACGCCGCGAACGCCGGATCCAGCTCGCCGTGGAACCGGCCGCCCCACATCTTGCCGCCGTCGCTCACCTCCGGCCTCCCCGGCCGTCGGCGTCGTCCGGTCCGCCCTGGACCCGCGCGACGACCGCGCCCGGCAGGCCGTAGAGCTTGACGAAGCCGTAGCTGTCGGCGTGGTCGAACGCGGCGCTCTGGCCGAAGGTCGCCAGGTCCTCGGAGTAGAGGCTGTGCGGCGACTCGGCCGCGACCGCGGTCGCGCAGCCCTTGAACAGGCGCACGCGCACCGTTCCCGTCACGAACCGGGTCGCGTCGCGGAACAGCGCGTCGAGCGCGCGCCGCGCGGGGTGGAACCAGCGGCCGGTGTAGACCAGGTCGGCGTAGGCGCAGACCAGCTTCTCGCACAGGCGCAGCGTGTCGCGCTCCATCGTCAGCGCGCGCAGCATGCGCGCCGCCGCCGGGCGTCTCGTAGACGCCGCGCGACTTCATGCCGACCAGCCGGTTCTCGCAGATGTCGACGCGCCCGACGCCGTGCTCCCCGCCGAGCTCGTTGAGGCGCTGCAGCAGCTCCTCGGGCGGCAGCGCCTCGCCGTCGACCGCGACCGGCGCGCCGGCCTCGAAGCCGACGGCGACCTCGCGCGGCGCGTCGGGCGCGTGCCGAGGGTCCTGCGTCAGCATCCACACGTCGTCGGGCGGGGCGTTGGCCGGCGACTCGAGCGCGCCGCCCTCGTGGCTGATGTGCCAGAGGTTGCGGTCCCGCGAGTAGATCTTCGTGCGCGACGCCGCGACCCGGATGCCCTTGCGGTCGGCGTAGTCGAGCGCGTCCTCGCGGCTGCGGATGTCCCAGTGTCGCCACGGCGCGATCACCTCGAGGTCGGGCGCCAGCGCCTGGTAGGCGAGCTCGAAGCGCACCTGGTCGTTGCCCTTGCCGGTGCAGCCGTGCGCGAGGGCGTCGGCGCCGATCTCCTTCGCGTAGTCGACCTGGCCCTTGGCGAGGATCGGCCGCGCCATGCTGGTGCCGAGCAGGTAGCGGCCCTCGTAGACCGCCATCGCGCGCACGCACGGCCACACGTAGTCGGTCAGCCACTCGCGTCGCAGGTCGTCGACGCGGCACGTGACCGCGCCCGACGCGCGCGCCTTGTCCTCGAGCCCCCGGAGCTCGTCCTGGCCCTGGCCGACGTCGCCGCAGTAGCCGTGCACCTCGCAGTCGTAGTGCTCCTTGAGCCACGGCACGATGATCGACGTGTCGAGGCCGCCGGAGTAGGCGAGGACGATCTTGCGCTTCTTGCCCATTCGTTTCGTCTCCTCAGCGGATCAGCAGCGCCAGCAGCGCCTTCTGCACGTGCAGCCGGTTCTCCGCGATGTCGTAGACGACGCTCTGCGGGCCGTCCATGACCTCCTGCGTGACCTCCCAGCCGCGGTGCGCGGGCAGACAGTGCAGGAACAGCGCGTCGGGCTTCGCCTTGGCCATCAGGTCGTCGTCGACCTGGTAGGGCGCGAACACGCCGTTGCGCTCCTCGATCTCGTCCTCCTGGCCCATGCTCGCCCAGACGTCGGTGTAGATCGCGTCCGCGCCGTCGGCCGCGGCGTCCGGGTCGTTGAGGATCGTGACCTCGGCGCCGCTCTCCGGCGCCATGCGCATCGCCTCGTTGACGACGCGCGCGTTCGGCTCGTAGCCCTCCGGCGAACACACGCGGATGTGCGTGCCGAGCTTGGCGGCCGTGTAGATCAGCGAGTGGCAGGTGTTGTTGCCGTCGCCGACGTAGGCCAGCGTGCGGCCGCGCACCGAACCCCACTTCTCGCGCAGCGTCAGGAAGTCCGCGAGCGCCTGGCACGGGTGCACGAAGTCCGACAGGCCGTTGATCACCGGCACGTCGGCGTTGGCGGCGATCTCCTCGAGCACCTTGTGCTTGTATGTGCGCGCGACGATGCCGTGCGCCCAGCGCTCGATGTTGCGGGCCATGTCCTTGACCGACTCCCGCGAGCCGAGCCGCGCGTCGCGGTGGTCCATGAACGTCGCGCTGCCGCCGAGGTCCTGCATGCCGATGTCGAACGTGAAGCGCGTGCGCAGCGAGTCCTTCTCGAAGATCATCACCAGCCGCTTGTGGCGCAGCACGTCCGTGTGGACGGCGCGGCCGGCCTTGAGCGCGAGCGCGGTATCGAACACGCGGTCGATGTCCGCGGCGGTCAGCGCCGAGGTGCACAAGAGGTCGTCCACCGACAGCGGGGACAGGTCGAGGGGGGGCGTCGCGGTCATGGCGTGGCTCCGGCTCGGGTCGAAGGGGGCTCTGGCGGGAGGGCGGACAGCACGCGGCGCAGCCGGAGGAGTCCGTCCCGGATCTGGGCCGCGGTGACGACGAAGGGCGGCACGATGCGCAGCACGTCGCCGGCGGTGCAGTTGACGAGCAGGCCGGCCTCGTGCAGCGCGCGCTGCGCGTCGGGGGCCGCGTGCCACAGCCGCAGGCCGAGCATCAGGCCGCGGCCGCGGACCTCGCGCACGACCGGCAGCTCCGCGGCGAGCGCCTCCAGCCCGGCGCGCAGCTCGCGGCCGCGCGCGGCGACGTCGTCGAGCAGGCCGCGGTCGACCGCGTCGAGGAACACCAGCGCCGCCCGGCAGACCAGCGGGCCGCCGCCGAACGTCGTGCCGTGGTCGCCCTTCTCGAGCACGTCGGCCAGCTCGGGGCGCGCGAGGCACGCGCCCATCGGCAGCCCGGCGGCGACCGGCTTGGCGAGCGTGACGACGTCGGGCACGACGCCGTGGTGCTGCGCGGCGAGGAAGCGCCCGGTGCGCCCGCAGCCGCACTGGATCTCGTCGTGCACGAGGAGCGTGCCCGTCGCCGTGCACAGCTCGCGCGCGCGGCGCAGGAACGCGGGGCTCAGCTCGCGGATGCCGCCCTCGCCCTGGATCGGCTCGAGCACCAGCGCGGCCGGCCGCTCCCGCTCGAGCGTCCCGGCGAGCGCGTCGGCGTCGTCCGGCGGCACCCAGCTGACGCGCTGCAGCGGCTCGAACGGCGTCCGGTACTTCGGGCTGTGCGTCAGCGACAGCGCGCCGAGCGTGCGCCCGTGGAAGCCGCCCTCCAGCGCGACGCACGCCGTGCGCTCGGGCTCGCCGCGCGCGCGCATCGCCTTGCGCGCGAGCTTGAGCGCGCACTCGACCGCCTCGGCGCCGGAGTTGGCGAAGAACGCGGCGCCCATGTCCGTCAGCCGGCACAGCCGCGTCGCGACCTCTTCGGTGTACGGATGGCGGAACAGGTTGCTCAGGTGCACGACCCTGCCGACCTGATCGCGCAGCGCGGCGGCGAGCTCCGCGTGGCCGTGGCCGAGCGCGGACACCGCGATGCCGGCGAGGAAGTCGAGGAACTCCCGGCCGTCGGCGGTGCGCAGCACGGCGCCGTGGCCGTCGACGAACACCTCCGGCGCGCGCGCGTAGGTCTTCATCACGCCGCTGTCGACGGCGAGCGGCGTCGCGTCAGCCATGGTGCACCGCCGCCGAGCGGTTGGCGAAGAAGCGGGTCGCGACGCCGTCCCGGAGCGCCTGGCGCACGCAGTCCGCGACCCCGGCCGGCGCGATCTTGACGATCGCGCGCGGGTTCTCGCGCGCGGCGAGCTGCGCCGCCTCGAGCTTGGGCAGCATGCCGCCGGTCGCGACGCCGTCGGCGACGAGCCGCGCGCAGTCGGCGTCCGTCAGGAGCGGCAGCAGCCGCCCGTCGGCGCCGAGCACGCCGGCCACGTCGGTCAGGAACAGGAGCGCGTCGCAGCCGAGCGCACGGCACAGCGGCCCGGCCGCGTGGTCGGCGTTGAGGTTGAAGAACGGTTCGTCGTCCGGAGCGCCCGTGCGCGGCGCCACCGTCGCGAGCACCGGCACGAGGCCGCCGGCGAGCAGCGTGTGCACCAGCCGCGGTTCGACCCGGTCCACCTGCCCGACGTAGCCGAGGTCGACGCCGGGGCGGACCAGCGGCCGCGCCGAGAACGTGCCGCCGTCGGCGCCGGTCAGCCCGACGGCGGGGACGGAGGCCGTCTGCAGCGCCGCGACCAGCGTCCGGTTGACGCTGCCGCCGAGCACCATCAGCACCGCCTCGGCCGTGCGCGCGTCGGTGACGCGGAGCCCGTCGTGGTAGCGGTCCGCCAGGCCGAGCGCCTTGCCGAGCGCGCGGATCTGGTTGCCGCCGCCGTGCACGACGACGATCTCGTTGCCGTCCTGCCGCGCCGCTGCGATCGCCTCGCAGAGCTGCTGGCGCGGGCCGGGCTGCTCGAGCTGCGCGCCGCCGATCTTGACCAGGATCCTCATGCCGCGGTCCTCCTCGCTCCCTCACGAGAGCCCGAGCGTCTCGTCGACGCCGAGCATCAGGTTCATGTTCTGCAGCGCCTGGCCGGACGCCCCCTTGACGAGGTTGTCGATGGCGCTCGTGATCACGACCAGCGGGCCGCTCGCGGCGACCGCGACGTGGCACTGGTTGGTGCGCTGCACGCGGCACAGCTCGGGCTGGCCGTTCTCGTACGCCCGGACGAACGGCTCGGCCGCGTAGCGCTCGGCGAGGCACGCGCGCATCGCGTCGGCGTGCGCGCCGGCCGCCGGCGCGACGTAGATCGTGCTCAGGATGCCGCGGAACGTCGGCAGCAGGTGCGGCGTGAACACCAGCCGGTCCGTGCCGAGCTCCTGCCGGATCTCGGGCGCGTGACGATGCGTACCAACGCCGTAGGCGCAGAAGTTCTCGTGCACGTTGCCGAAGTGCGTGCGTTCGGCCGGCTGCTTGCCGGCGCCGGACGTGCCGCTCTTGCTGTCGGCGACGATCGGGGCCGAGCGGTCGATCAGCTGGTGCTGCCACAGCGGCACGAGCGGCAGCAGGATCGACGTCGGGTAGCAGCCCGGGTTGGCCACCAGCCGCGCGGTGCGCACCGCGTCGCGGCGGTGCTCGCTCAGGCCGTAGACCGCCTCGGCGAGCAGCGCTGGAGCCGGGTGCTCCTGGCCGTAGACCCGCGCGTGCTCGGCCGGGTCGCGCAGCCGGAAGTCGGCCGAAAGGTCGACGACCGCGACGCCGGCGGCGAGCGCCGCCGCGGCGAGCGGGGCGGCGGCGCCGTGCGGCGTGCACAGGAAGACGCCGTCGACGTCACCGAGGCGGGCCGGGTCGTAGGCGTCGATCGCGACGTCGCCCGGCCAGGCCGGCGCCGACGCCGGGGCGTCCGGACGCGCGCTCATGACGACGGTCGCGTCGAGGGCGGGGTGCCCGGCGCACAGCCGCAAGAGCTCGCGCCCGGTGTAGCCGGACGCGCCGACGACCGCGACCCGCTTCACGACGCCTGCCTCCGCCCCGCGCGTTCGGCGAGCAGCCGGCGCGCCAGCGTGCGCGCGCGGGCCCCGGTCGCGCAGACGGCGAGCACCGTGTCGTCGCCGGCGACGGTGCCGAGCACGCCGGGGAAGCCGGCGCGGTCGAGAGCGAGCGCGAGC
>CALKYL010000476.1 GCA_938003515.1 uncultured bacterium | reverse complement strand
CGGCTAACTTCAACAACGACCTGGGTCTGCTCGTCGAGGAGCTGTCGCGCCGCCTGTCGGGCTGAGCGCGCAGCGGAACGGCGCGTCGTCGCGCCGTTGCAGTCGCCGACCCGAGCCCCCAGAGTCACGCGCCAGCATCCGCGATGCCACCCGCTTCTCCGCTCCTGTCGATCGCGCTGCTGCTCGGCGCCGGCGCCGCCGTGCAGTGGCTCGCGTGGCGGCTGCGGGTCCCGGCGATCCTGTTCCTCCTGCTCACGGGCTTCCTGATCGGACCGATCCTCGGCTGGTTCCGGCCCGAGGACGCGTTCGGCGACGTGTTCCGTCCGCTGGTGTCCCTCGCGGTGGGCATCATCCTGTTCGAGGGCGGTCTGACGCTGCGCTTCGACGAACTGCGCGGCGCCGGCCGGGTCGTGACGAGGCTCGTCAGCGTCGGCGCGCTGGTGACCTGGGCGCTGACGACCCTCGCGGGCGTGTGGATCGCCGGCGTGCGCTTCGAGATCGCGCTCCTGGTCGGCGCGATCCTGGTGCTGACCGGCCCGACCGTCGTGATCCCGCTGGTGCGGCACGTGCGACCGCGCCCCCCGATCGGCCCGATCCTGCGCTGGGAAGGCATCCTGATCGACCCGATCGGCGCGGTGCTCGCGCTGCTCGTGCTCGAGGCGCTGACCGGCCATGAGAGCACCGGCATGGCGGTCGCGTTCGGCATCGTGCGCACGCTCGCCTACGGCGGCGGGCTCGGGCTGCTCGCGGGCTGGGCGGTCGCGCGCTCGCTCGAGCGCTTCATCGTGCCCGACCGGCTGCACGTCCCGGTCACGTTCGGCGCCGTCGCGCTGACGTTCGCCCTCGCCAACACGCTGCAGGCCGAGGCCGGGCTGCTCGCCGTGACCGTCATGGGCATCGTGCTCGCCAACCGCAGCCGGCTCGACATCGAGCACGTCGCCGAATGGCACGAGCCGCTGGTGACGATGCTGCTCGCGCTGTTGTTCGTGACCATCGCCGCCCGTCTGCCGTCCGCGACGCTGACGCGGCTCGGCGCGTCGACGCTGCTGTTCACCGCGTTCCTGATCGTCGTCGTGCGGCCGATCGCGGTCGCGGTGTCGACGGTCGGCAGCAGCCTCGGCTGGCGGGACCGCGCGTTCCTGATGGCGATGGCCCCGCGCGGCATCGTCGTCGCCGCCGTCAGCTCGGAGTTCTCGCTGCACCTCGAGCACAGCGGCGTGCCCGGCGGCCAGGTGCTGGTCGGCCTCGTGTTCCCGGTCATCATGCTGTCGGTGCTCGTCTACGGCTTCGGCGCACGGCCGTTCGCGAAGATGCTCGGCGTCGCGCAGGCCGACCCCCAGGGCGTGCTGCTCGTCGGCGCGGATCAGGTCGCGCGCGAGCTCGGCTACGCGCTCAAGGAGCAGGGCATCGAGGTGCTGCTCGTCGACACCAACCACGCGCACACGACCGCCGCCCGCACGTCGGGGCTGCGCACCTGGCAGGGCAGCGTGCTGTCGCAGCGCTTCGCGGAGGAGGCGGAGCTCGGCGGCATCGGGCACATGCTGGCCCTCACGCCGAGCGACGAGGTCAACCGCCTGGCGCTCGAGCAGTACCTGCCGACCTTCGGGCGCGCCCGCCTCTACCGGCTCGCGTCCGCGGCCGGCAAGAAAGCCGAGGAGAGCGTGGTCGGCCGCGAGCTGTTCGAGAAGGGGCTCGACGCCGAGGCGCTGCGCAACATGCTGCACGAAGGCGCGCGCATCCGGGCGACCAAGCTCACCGAGCAGTTCGGGCCGGAGGAGTACCGGCGCCCGTACGGCGAGCACGTGCGGCCGCTGTTCGTGCTCACCGCGGACCGCAACCTGCAGGTGGTCACCGCCGACAAGCCGGCCGGCCTCAAGAGCGGCCAGACCGTGCTCGGGCTGGTGCCGAAGAACGCGCTCAAGACGGAGCCCGCGGCGGCACCGACCGCCGGCTGAGCACGTCCTCGCATCCCGCCGCGCGGGGTCCTAGACTCCGGCCGCGATGCAGACGACCGCCCTCGAATCCGCGCACGTCGCGCTCGGCGCGCGCATGGTGCCGTTCGCCGGCTGGAACATGCCGGTCCAGTACCGCGGCATCCTCGACGAGGCGCGCACCGTGCGCGAGCGCGCGGGCCTGTTCGACCTCGGCCACATGGGGCGCGTCGAGCTGCGTGGCCCCGGCGCCGAGGCGTTCCTGCAGCGGCTGCAGACCAACGACGCCGCGGCGATCCAGCCCGGGCGGATCCGCTACGCGATGATCCTCGACGAGGACGGGCTCACCCAGGACGACATCCTCGTCTATCGCAACCCGCGCGACGACGGCTTCTTCGTCGTGGTCAACGCCGGCAACCACGCGCGCGACCTCGAGCGCATGCGCGCCGTGGGCGCGGACTTCGACGTCGAGATCGACGACCGCACCCACGAGCTCGGCATGATCGCCATCCAGGGGCCGCTGTCCGAACGCATCACCCAGCGGCTGTGCAAGGACGACCTCGCGGCGCTGAAGTACTACGCCTGGATGCACACCGAGCTCCACGGCGTGCCGCTGCGCCTGTCGCGCACCGGCTACACGGGCGAGGACGGCTTCGAAGCCTACGTCCCGAAGGGCCACGAGCGGGAGATCTGGGACGCGTTCCTCGCCGCCGGCGAAGCGGACGGCCTGACGCCGATCGGGCTCGGCGCGCGCGACACCCTCCGGCACGAGGCGGGCATGCCGCTCTACGGCCACGAGCTCGACGAGACGACGAACCCGCTCGAGGCGGGGCTGGGCTGGGCCGTCAAGATGAACCACGACTTCGTCGGCAGAGCGGCGCTCGAGCGCGTGCAGGCGGCCGGCGGAACGGGCCGACGGCTCGTCGGCCTGGTCACGCACAGCAAGCGGTGCCCGCGCCAGGGCTATCCGATCACCCAGGACGGCCGCGAGGTCGGCAAGGTCTGCTCGGGCAGCATCTCGCCGACCCTCTCTGCCGGCGGCACGCCGACCAACATCGCGACCGCCTACGTGGAGGACGCGGCCGCCGCGCCGGGCGCCGAGCTGCAGTTCGTCGTGCGCGACAAGCCCGAGCCGTGCACGGTCACCGACCTCCCGTTCTACAAGCGCAAGCGCTGATCTCCTCGGATTCCCCCGCAGCCCCATCGACCACGACCCCATGCGCCCCACCGACCTCAAGTTCCAGAAGAGCCACGAGTGGTGCAAGATCGACGGCGACGTCGCCACGATCGGCATCACCGACTACGCGGTCTCGCACCTCAGCGACCTCGTGTTCCTCGACCTGCCGGCCAAGGGCGCCTCGGTGACGATCGGCGAGAGCTTCGGTGAGATCGAGTCGGTCAAGGCCGTCAGCAGCCTCTATTCGCCGGTGACCGGCGAAGTGGTCGACAGCAACACCGAGCTCGGCGACAACCTCGAGTGGCTCGCGGACGAGCCCTACGGCAAGGCCTGGATGATCAAGGTCAAGCTGACGGCGAAGGCGCCGGACCTGATGGATGCCGCCGCCTACGACGCCCACTGCAAGGCCGAGGGCTGAAGCGCGCGCGCTGCGCGTGCTCGACGACGAGCCCGCGGACGCGGCGTGGAACATGGCCGCCGACGCGGCGCTGCTCGAGCTCGCGGCGCAGCCGACGCTGCGGCTGTACGGGTTCCGGCCGCACGCCGTCTCGATCGGCTGGTTCCAGCCGATCGCGGCCTTCGCCGACGTGCCCGCCGACGTGCCGATCGTGCGCCGCCCGACCGGCGGCGGCGCGATCCACCACGGCGACGAGCTGACGTTCGCGCTGGTCGTCGACGCGGCGCGGCTGCCGGGCGACGTCGCGTCCGGCTACCGGCTGGTGCACGACGCCGTCCTGGCGGCGCTCGCCGACCTCGGCGTGCCCGCGGCGCGTAACGCGGGCGGCCCCGCGCAGGCGGCGCGTCCGACCGAACGGTGGTGCTTCGCCGAACCGGGGCGCGACGACCTCGTCACCGAACGCGGCAAGCTCTGCGGCTCGGCGCAGCGACGCGTGCGGAACGGGCGCGCCCGCGTCTTGCACCACGGTTCGCTGGTGCTCCGGCGGCCCGCGCTGACGGCGTTCGCCGCCGCCGTCGAGGATCGGGGACCGGTGACCGACGCCGTCCGGACCGGGCTGCGTCGGCGGGTCGCGGTGCGGCTCGCGGCGGCGCTCGGGCTCGCCCCGGCGGACGGATCGTGGACGGACGCGGAGCGGGCGCTGACGTCGGAGCTCCGTCGCACGTTCGCCGATCCGGCGCACCTGCGGCGCCGTTGAGAGGCTGTCCACGATGTGGCCAGCCCCGCCATGCGCTCCCGCGCAGCGGGCGGACATCCGTCACCCCCGCCGTGAGACCGACGGCGCAGACCGCCGGCGTCACCGCGACAGGGCGTGGCGGTCCGCCTGGAGGCGCGGCCATCAAGTCGCGGGGCCCGCGAGGACGAAGAACGCCCCGGCCGCCCATGATCCGGACGATCGAGGAAGTCGAGCAGCTCGTCGACGACACCGTCGCGATCCCGCCCATGCCGCAGGTGCTCGCCGAGGTCGACGCGTTGCTCGACGCCCCGGACACGACCCCCGCGGACGCCGCCGCCGTGCTCGGGGCCGACCCGGACCTCGCCGCGGCGGCCCTCCGGCTGCTGCGCGGGCCGGTGCACCAGACGCAGCACGCCCCCAAGAGCCTCGAAGCCGCATGCGCGATGCTGACGCCGCGCGCGCTGCGCAACCTCGTCGTGCAGGCCGAAGTGCTCGCTTCGTTCCCGCCCGAGCCGCGGCGCTCTGCGTTCGACACCGCGTGGCTGTGGGACCACGCCGTCAAGACGGCGGTTGCCTGCAGCCTCCTGGCCTCCTACTCCCAGGTCGCCGACGGTCTCGCCCGCGAGGACGCCGCCACCTGCGGCCTGATCCACGACGTCGGCAAACTCGTGCTCATCGACTCGCAGCCCGACCTGTTCCGGGAGGCGCTGAAGCGCTCCGAGGCCGAGAAGGTGCCGATCGCCCGCGGAGAGGCCGACGTCTTCGGCTTCCACCACGCGCACGTCGGCGGTCTGCTCGCGCG
This sequence comes from uncultured bacterium, assembly GCA_938003515.1. The sequence goes on along the minus strand of CALKYL010000476.1, from coordinate 406 downwards.
TCGCTGGAACCTGCCGCTGGCCGTGCAGGCGGCCGTGCTGCACCATCACTGCCCGCCGCAGGACCGCGAGGGCTTCGCGCGCGGCCTGCTCGTGCGCGCCGCGAACACCTATGCGCACCTCGCCGCCGGGCAGAAGGGCGGCGGCTACCGCGGGGATCCGCTGCCGGAGAACGAGTTCGAGACGCTCGGCCTCAGGCCCGAGGAGCACACGCAGATCGTGCTGACCACCGCCGGCGCGGCGCTCGTCTGACGCTGCACGCGGTGCCGCGGGCCCGGTAAGGTGCCCCCATGCAGATCGACGGGCTGCTGCGGCGACCCGGCCTCGCGCCGGAGGTGCGTCTGTTGGTCGCGGCCGCGGCCGCGGCCGGGCGCGCCGACTGGCCCGTGCTGCGCGCGTGCGTCGGCG
>CALKYL010000475.1 GCA_938003515.1 uncultured bacterium | reverse complement strand
CCGCTCACGCCGTCGTCGCACGCGAAGAACGTGCGCGTGCCCGTCGCGAAGAACGCGCCGAACGAGACCGCGCCTACGCCGGCGCCGCCGAAGCTCGACACCTGCTGCGTTCCCGGCGCCGTGCCGTCGCCGAGCCACAGCTGCATGCCGTCGGCGTGGGTCGCCGCGCCGAACAGCAAACGCGTTCCGCCCAGGATAGCGACGAGCGTGCCGGGCACCGGGCCGCTGCGCTGGCCGGGTACGAGGTCGACGACGAGCTGCGTAGTGGCCGCCGTGCCGTCGCTGAGCCACAGCTCGGTGCCGGCGCCGCCGAGGTCGTCGTGCAGGAAGCACAGCCCCGCCGTCGTCCAGGTCAGGTCGCTGTAGGCGTCGACGCGCCCGAACGCCGTCGTCGTCAGCTGCGAGGTACCGGCCGCCGTGCCGTCGCTGACCCGCAGCTCGCGCTGGCCGCCCGAAGCCGCGGTGAACCAGACCCGACCGCCGCCGACGGTCAGGTCCTGCGGGAACGAGCTGATCGGGCCCGGCACCAGGTCCACGACGCGCTTCGTGCCCGCGGCGGTGCCGTCGCTGCACCACAGCTCCGAGCCGCTCGTGCCGTCGTTGGCGACGAACCAGCAGCGAGTGCCGTCGCTGACCAGGCCGGACGGCGACGAGCTGCCCGCGCCGGGCCGGATGTCGACCAACAGCTGCGTGTTGGCCGCGGTGCCGTCGGTGACCCACAGCTCGACGCCGTTCGTGCCGTCGTTGGCGGCGAACAGCACGACCCCGCCGACCGCGGTGAAGTTCTCGCTGAACAGCGTGAAGCTGCTCGCCGCTCCCGGACGCGCGTCGACGAGTTCGAACGTGCCGGCCGGCGTGCCGTCGCTGACCCACGGCTCGCGCCCGTTCGCCGACTCGCCGCTGAACACGACGAGACCGCCGAGCGCGGTGACGCCCCGCGGATGCACCGCCGGCGACGCGGTCGTCAGCTGCACGGTGCCGGCCGCGCTGCCGTCGGTGACGAACAGCTGCACCCCCTGCCCGAACAGGTTGCCGGCGAAGAACACGCTGCCGCCGACGCTCGCCGCGTCCGCCGGGTTGGAGCCGAACGAGCCCGGCTGCACGTCGGCGATCATCGCGGTCCCGCCGAGGCTGCCGTCGGTGCGGTAGATCTCCCGGCCGAGAGCGTCGGAACCTGCCGCGAAGAACACGTCGACGCCGAGGTCCCGGAACTGGTCGGGCGACGAGTTGCTGGCCGGTCGGTTGACGTCGGCGAGCAGCACCGTGCCCGCCTGCGTGCCGTCGGTGATGTGCGGCTCGTCGCCGGCGCCGCCGGCCAGGCCGGCGTGCAGCACCAGCGATCCGAACCCGGTGATCGCGCGCGGGTTGCTCGAGCCGTTGCCGGGCACGAGGTCGGCGACGAGGCCGGTGCCGGCCGGCGTGCCGTCGGTGCGGTGCGGTTCGGTGCCGACCCCGGCGCCGGCCGCGGCGAACCACAGCTCGGCGCCGACCGGCGCGAAGTCGCGGGGCGACGAGCTGCCGCCGCCCGGCTGCAGGTCGGCGAGTTCGAGCGTGCCGGCCGGCGTGCCGTCGCTGACCCACGGCTCGCGCCCGTTCGCGCCGGTCGCCGCGAACACCACGACGGCGCCGAGCGTCGTCAGCTCGTCGGGGTCGCTGCCGCCGGCGCCGGCCGAGACGTCGGCGACGAGCACCGTGCCGCCGGGGGTCCCGTCGGTGCGGAACAGCTCGCGCCCGACGCCGGTGCCGTCCGCGGAGAACACGGCCAGGGCACCGAGCGCCGTGAAGTCGCGCGGCGAAGACGCGCCGGCGCCGGCCTGCAGGTCGCCGAGGGCCAGGGTGCCCGGCCCGGTACCGTCGCTGACCCACGGCTCTGCGCCGACGCCGGGAAACGCGGCCGAGAACAACAGCCGCGCGCCGAACGGCGCCAGCTCGTCGAGCGTCGTCGATCCGGTCGGGTTGAGGTCGGCGACGAGCGCGGTGCCGGGGCCGGTGCCGTCGCTCGACCAGAGCTCGGTGCCGTGCACGCCGTCGTTGGCGGCGAAGTAGAGCGCGCCGCCGACCGGCGTCAGCCGCGTCGGGCTCGAGCTGCTGGCGCCGGGGCGCACGTCGGCGACGAGCACGGTGCCCGCGGCGGTGCCGTCGCTGCGCCAAAGCTCGACGCCGTTCGTGCCGTCGTTGGCGGCGAACCACACGGCCCCGTTCCAGGCGACGAGGTCGGTCGGCTGGCTGCCCGTCGCCCCGGGGCGGATGTCCTCGACCAGCACGGTGCCGGCGAGAGTGCCGTCGGTCTTCCACAGCTCGCGGCCGTAGCCGGGCACGTTCGCGGTGAACACGACCTCGCTGCCGAGCACGACCAGGCCCTGCGGATCGCTGCTGCCGGCGGGCATCAGGTCGGCGACCATGGCGGTGCCGGCCGGGGTGCCGTCGGTGCGCCACAGCTCGTCGCCCCACGGGCTCGAAGCGGCGAACAGCGCCTGCGCGCCGAGCACGACGAAGCGGTCGACGTTGCTGCTGAACTGGCCGCTGGTGTTGGTGACGAGGTTGGAGACGAGGCTCTGGGCGGGCAGCGCCGCCGCGCCGAGGGCGGGCGCGAGCAGGAGGGAGCGGGCGAAGGAGGGCATGGCGAGGTGCGTGGGCGGGGAGCCGAAGGCGCGAACGCCAGCGTGGCGCAGCAACCGTCACGAGCAGCGAGATTCTCGCAGGTCGGCACCGGTTCGTCGCGACCCCGATCTGGGCCGGCGGGCCCACCGCGAGTCCCTTCCGGTGCTTTCGATCGATCGCGCAGGGCCCCCGTCCGGAAACCGTGCGAGCGGGGCGAACGACGGCGCGGCGCATGCACCGGCCGCCGCGAGTCGCCGACGTGCGGCAGAAGAGCCGATGATCAGGCCGGTCTAGGAGCACGCCGGAGATCGCCGAGCAGACCAACCAGCGCGGCAGTCGCTCCGATCCCACACAGCGCTGACACATGCGCGGAACGAGACAGCTCGTACGGTCCGAGACAGCCGCACGCGCCATCGAGACGCCCCCAGCCGACGACGACCACCATCATGGCGCAGAGCAAGACGACGCCAGCGGCGACGAGTTGCCGATACCTCGTGAACAACATCGCGGCGGCTACGACCTCCGCGAACGAGACCCCGTAGTAGCCCACTTCACTGAGCAGGTAGTGCGCTCGGTAGCCGGTTACCAACTTGACCAACGCCGAGCTGAACAAGGCGAGGACCAGCACGGCGAGGGGCGCACCCCTCAGACACGCGCTATCGAGCAACCGAGAGCGGCACACGGATCGTCTGTCCATGATCGGTTATCCGGGCACCTGCTTCGCCATTCGAACGCCCGAAGTCGACGTGCACACGGACCTCCCCCGGAGGCACGAGCGACCATACGCGCCCGCCTTGCACGGTCACGGTGCGCGATGTCTCGCCAGCGCTGATTCGCACGATCCCCGTCGTGTCCGTGCCGTCGCCCGTGTCCGTGGTGACGATCTCCACGTACTTGAGTTCTCCGACGTGGACGTCGACGGTCTGGGTCGTGTGGTTGATCGAAACGCGTCGGCCCCGCAGGACGTTCGCGAGGAACGGATTGGCCGCTTCCAGCGAGTAGTCCCCGCACGGCACGACCGCCTGCTCACCCGGGCGAAGCAGGACTTGTCGATGCTGCTGTTCCGGATCCTCCGTGACCGGGGTCAAGAGGGCATGCTCGGTGGTGATCGGCGGCAACTCCCCGTCGGCTTGCCAGAGCATCTCGACCCTGGTCGTCGGGTGCACCTGTGGGCGCTCACCGAGATCGAGAAACTGCGGCTCCGACATGCTCGTCAGGGGTCGGATGTCGGCCACGAGGTCGGTCCAGCCATGGGCCTCGGTCAGGATCGAGATCCGGCCCTTGTCGGGTCGGCGGCCGTATGCATCCGTGGGGTCGTATCGCACGGGATAGAGCACACACACGGTGCGGCCGGTTGGGTCGGAAGCGGCGATCCGCCGCCGCCGGTGCTCCAGATCGTGCACGCTCGTTCCGGAGACGTGCAGCCCCTTCGGAGTCCTCGCCATCCAGTTCAGCACCGGCTCCGAGACCGCGAAGAGCATGCCGACGACGGGGTCGAGCCACACCCGGACCTCGCCACCCGGGACGAGCTCGGGGTGCCTCGCCCATTCGACCGGCTCGAACGACACCGCGGTGTACGCATCGTGCCAGATCGCCCACGACAACGCGCCGGGGCTCACGGGCCCGAGTGCAGCCCTTCCGTCGCGTCCGGTCACGGCGACCGCGCGGCCGTTCCGGCCGACCCCCGGCACGAGCGCGTCCATTTCCTCCTGAAACCGGCTCCTGGCGCCGTCTCCTTCGGGGGCGACCGCGATCTTCACACCCTGGAGCACGGCACCCTCGCGAGTCGCTGCGGTGAACGTCAACCGCACGCCTTTCTGCATCTCCGCGGAGTAGGCAAGGACTCCGGCCTCTCGCTCGACGAACGTCGCGACGTAGTCCGGATGCGTCAGCAGGTAGGCGGTCTCGTCGCCACCGTCGGCCAGGCGAAGCCGCCCAGCGTCGTCGGTTGATCCGAGCCGCTCGACCCGGCTCGGATCGACATAGGACGGCGTCGCAGTGAGACCGGCACACGACGCACCCGAGATAGCCCGGCCGGTCGCCGCATCTGCGACGACGATACTGACGCATTCGACGTCCGGCGCGGCATCCCGGACGATCGGGGATGGCGACGTAGCAGCATCAGTGGCTCGGCCGGCGCGAGCCGCCGCATCGTTGTCGGTCGGCGGCTCAGGGCCGGGCGCCTCGTCAGGCCGCGTGGCGAGGAATGCCCCTCCCAGGACGAGGGCGATCAACAAGACCGGGAATAGAGGGCATCTCATGCGACTCTCACGCTGGGCATCCATCACGTCACGACGGCCCTACGCTGACGACGCAGACCGCGTCAGGCGTCCGGGCACGTGCACGCCCACGTCTGCACCTGCTCGGCGGTCGGGAGCGCCGGAGAGGTGCACTGATTGCCGCAGCCGTTTCGGATGCACGTGATGGTGTATTCCGGATCGGCGCCGAGGTGCCTTGTCAGTGTCCCCCGGCACTTCGTGTTGTGCCCCATGTTGCCGTTGCACTCGCAGAACCAGGAGATCTGGGTCGGGGTCGTGACACTGTCGTCGTCACACGCGCCCTGCGCGCATGATCCAGCGCATTCGATGTTCGTATAAACTCCTCCCCCGATGTAGGTGAACTTCAGCCGGCAATTGTCGACCGAAGGCACAGCGAACAGTAGGGCGGGGAATGTCACGACCATCGCGGCGAAGCAGGCGCTCACTCGGTTCATCGCTGTGCTCCGGGCAGCTGGTCCCCGATTGGATGCGCCGCCGGACTCCGGCGTGGATGCTACCCCCCCCCCCCCCCGCCCCCGCCCACCCTCTGCCGCCCCTCCGCCGCGCCCCCCGAGCCCGGCGCGACGCACCC
>CALKYL010000474.1 GCA_938003515.1 uncultured bacterium | reverse complement strand
CGATCGCATATGGCCGCCCCCCCTCCGTCACCCTCCCCGACCACCTCGCCAACGACCACCCCTGCGTTCTCGCCGGCTGGCTCGCGCGCCATCTGCCCGGCGCGACGCCGACACGGCGCGCGCTGCTGCGCCGGGCGAGCCGGACCCTGGTCAAGAAGGGCGACAGGCGGGTGCTGCGCGCATGGGGGCTCGATGCGCCGCTCTGCGGCGACGCGACGCTCGGGATCACGCCCGGGCGCGCGCGGATCCGCGGCGCGGCCAGCCGCTGCTCGTCGACTACGTGGTGCGCCGGATGCGACCGGAGGGCGGCTCGACCGCGAAGACCTGGAAGGGCTGGCGGCTGCGCCTGGAGCCGGGGGAGCGCCGCACGCTGACGAAGCGCCATTCGCTGCGGCCGGTGACGACGCGCCGCGACCGCCCCGGCGAGCACCGCATCGAGCTCCTGGTCAACGGCCGCGTCGCGGCCGTCGGGTCGTTCGAGCTGCGCGCGTGACGGGCTATCGTGCGGGCCCCATGCCGACCCGCCTCGTCGCTGTCTCGCTCGCGCTGTTCACCGCATCGGCATGGGCCCCTGCCCAGGACGACCCGGAGCCGCGCCGCCGGCGCCCGCCGTGGAACGCGTCGCTCGCCGAGCCGCGCGAGCTGTGGCACGACGCGACGGCCGCGACGATCGGCGAGACGGCGGAGTGGACCAACAAGGTCGAACTCGCCGACGTCGACGGTGACGGAAGAGTCGACGTACTGTTCGCGAACGGCGGCGACTACGAGCGCGCCGGAACGCCGGTGCCGAACCGCGTGTTCCGCAACGTGCCCGACGGCCCCTGGCCCGAGATCACGACGCAGGTGTTCGGCGACGCGCGCGGCTTCACCCGCGTCGTCAAGGTGCGCGACGTCGACGCCGACGGCATCGTCGACGTGTTCGTCGGCGCCACCTTCGAGACGCAGAGCCGGCTCTATCGCGGTCTCGGTGGCGGGCGCTTCGAAGACGTCTCCGCGACCCACCTGCCGGCGGGCCCGCGCTCGATCGGCGACGCCGAGTTCGGCGACGTCGACGGCGACGGGGACCTCGACCTCGTGCTGGCCGACTGGGGACCGGGATCGCCGATGGAGAACGACGGCGCGCCGCCGCGCCTGTGGCGCAACGACGGCGGCCGGTTCGTCGACGCGACCGACGGCGCGATGCCCGACGTGCGCGTGCGCTTCTGCTGGGAGCTCGAGCTCGTCGACGTCGACAACGACTTCGACCTCGACCTGCTGGTCAGCAGCAAGCGGTCGTCCGGGTCGTTCCTGTTCGAGAACGACGGCGCCGGCCGCTTCACCGACGTCAGCGCGGCGCGGCTGCCGCAGTTCACCAACAACTACGAGTTCGAGGCCATGGACGTCGACGGCGACGGCTGGCTCGACCTCGTGACGATCAACGACGGCGTCGGCGAGCGACGCTTCTCGGAGCACCTGTTCCGGTCCGACGGCGAAGGCGGCTTCGTCGACGTCACCGCCGCGCGCTGGCCCGACGCCGACAACCCTCGCTTCGACGACAACATGGTCGCGTTCCTCGACTACGACTCGGACGGCGACGCCGACTTCCTGATCGCGTCGCTCGACGGGGTCGACCGGCTGCTGGTCAACGACGGCCGGGGCCACTTCGCGGCGGCGGCGCCGGTGTTCGCCGGGCCGCCGACGCGCGCGACGCTGGCGATCGCCCTCGCCGACCTCGACGGCGACCGCCGGCTCGACTGCGTGCACGCCGAAGGCGAGGTCAAGGACGCCGAGGCCGACAAGGTGTTCTTCGGCGCCGGCCTCGCGCCGGACACGGCGGCGCCCTTCGTCGGTGCGCCCGACGTCCGGACGGTCGAAGGCGGCCTGAGAGTGCGCGTGCGCGTGCACGACCGGAAGAGCCCGTGCATGCCGCACGACTGGCAGGGCGTCGTCGTCCGCGCGCGCGTCGGCGGCGACGAACGCGAGGTGCCGATGCGATGGTACGGCGAATACCTGTGGCAGGCCGTGCTGCCGCTCGCGGCCGGCGACGACGCCGCGCTGACGATCGAGGCGGTCGACGCTGCCGGCAACGCCGCGCGGTCGCCGGTCGTCAGCGCACGCGCCGGTCAGCGTTGACGGACGTCGACGGCGACCTCCTTGCCAGCGGAGATCGTAAGCGTCGTCGAACCGAGGTCCGACTCGTCGAGCGCGACGACGGTCCATTCGCCTCCAGGCAGGCCGCGGCACCGAAAGCGTCCGTGGCGGTCGGTGACGACGCGCACGCTCTGCCGGGCGGCGGCGCGCACTTCGTGCTCGTTCTGGATGACCTCGTTCGCGAAGAACAGCCGCACGCCGGGCAGCGGCTCGCCGTCACGGCCGGTGACGCGTCCGGTGACCGAGCCGGTCGGGATCCGTCGCCACGCGACGGCGGTCGCCGCGCGACCGGCCGCGATCTCCACCGCGGCGCTCAGCACGTCGCCGGTCGGCGTCGTCGCCAGCAGGTCGTAGGTCGCGGCCGGCAGCGCCACGCGCAGGTGGCCAGCGGCGTCGGTCGCGGTCTCGAGCAGCGCACGATGGGGGGTCTCCGGGTCGGCGATCACGACGTCGGCGAGCGCGAGCAGCGTGCCGTTCGCATCGGCCACGGGACCGCGCAGCTCCCCGGTCCGCTGCGCCCACAGCGGCACGGGCAGGGTGAGGTCGGCGACGTCGACCCACGTGTGGCCGTCGCGCAGCTCGCGGGCATCGTCGACGAGCTCCCAGCCGGCGAGCGGTAGTCCGACGCGCACGAGCCCGTCCGGCGGCATGTCGACCTCGACGCGGAACCCGCCGCGCGCATCGACCGCAGCAGT
>CALKYL010000473.1 GCA_938003515.1 uncultured bacterium | reverse complement strand
TCGCCGTCGATGCCGGCGGACGAGGTCCGCGCCCACCTCGAGCGCTGGGCGGCGGCGGTCCAGAAGGCCTGAGCGCCCGGCGCGCCCCGCCCGGCCGCTTGCGCGCCGCCGGCCGGCGCCGAGCATTCCGCGGCATGTCGCCCACCGTGCAGGCCGTGCTGCTGCTGATCTGCTCCAACGTCTTCATGACCTTCGCGTGGTACGCCCACCTGAAGGAGCTGGCGCACCGCCCGTGGCTGGTCGCGGCGCTGGCGAGCTGGGGGGTGGCGCTGTTCGAATACCTGCTGCAGGTGCCGGCCAACCGCATCGGCTACCGCGTGCTGGACCTCGGCCAGCTCAAGATCCTGCAGGAGGTCATCACGCTGGCGGTGTTCGTGCCGTTCGCGGTCTTCTACATGCAGCGGCCGCTCAAGCTCGACTTCCTCTGGGCCGGCCTGTGCCTGTGCGGGGCGGTCTACTTCGTGTTCCGGAAGTGAACGAAGGACTTGCCCACCGGCCGCGGCCGTGCTAGTTTTGGACTCCGACATGAGTGACCCGGACCCGCCCCCCGACACGCCGGTGCCCGGCCGCATCGCCGACGCGCTCGCCCGGCTCGGCACGCTGGCGCGTGCGCGCGAGCAGCTCGCGTCGTCCAACGAGCTGCTGTCGCCGCTGCAGGCGCGCGCGCTCGGGCTGCTGCGGCGCCGCGGGGATCTGCGCGTCGGCGCGATCGCGAAGGAGCTGATGGTCAGCTACGGCACGATCAGCGTCGCGCTGACGACCCTGGAAGAGAAAGGGCTCGTCACCAAGACCCGCGATCCCGCCGAGCACCGCGCGGTGCAGGTCGAGCTGACCCGCCGCGGCCGCGCGCTCGCCGACCGCGCCTCGGGCGCGACCGCGGACGTGCTCGCGCCGGCGGTCGCGGCGCTGCCGCCGAAGGAGTCGGCGGCGCTGCTCGCGTCGCTGCTCAAGCTGATCCTCGCGCTCGAGCGCAGCGGCGCGATCGGCCACGCGCGCATGTGCCCGAGCTGCGTGCACTTCGTCCCGGACGGCGGCAACCGGCGGCGACGCCACTACTGCCGGCTGCTCCAGACGGCGATCGGCGACGCCGACCTGCGCGTCGACTGCCCGGAGCACGAGCGCGCCGGCGCCGAACAGGTCGCCGCGGCCGCGCGCGCCTTCCACCCCCTGGCCTGAGTCCGGACCACCCGGCCGCTGCCTTTCCCGATCCCCTTCCCGTCCGTCCGTCTCCTTATTTTGGAGTTCAAATCATGATCGAAGACCGTTCCCCCTCCCCGACCCGCCGGGCGCTCGCCCGGACCCTCTGCCTCGCGCCGCTCGTGCTCTGCGGGTGCCTGTCGCCCGCACCCGACCGCGCCGCCGCTCCCCTTCCGACCCCGAACCAGGAACCCCGCCCGATGACCGTCCGCCCCGACCGCCGTCCCGAGCTGCCCCGTTCGCCCGTCACCCTCCAGGACCTCGACAAGCTCGAGCGCACGGTGCTGCTCACCGACGACGACAAGGAGGCGCTGCGCATGTCGCTGCCGGTGCTCGAGCCGCAGGTCGACGCGATCCTCGACGTCTGGTACGGCTTCGTCGGCTCGCAGCCGCACCTCGTGCACTACTTCTCCGACGCGAAGACCGGCGCGCCCGACGCCGCGTACCTCGCGGCGGTGCGCGTGCGCTTCGGCCAGTGGATCCTCGCGACCGCCCGCGCCGAACACGACCAGGCCTGGCTCGACCTGCAGCACGAGATCGGCCTGCGCCACCACTCGACCAAGAAGAACCGCACCGACGGCGCGACCTCGGTGCCGATCATCCACTTCCGCTACCTGCCGGCGCTGCTCTACCCGGTGACCGCGACCCTGAAGCCGTTCCTCGCGAAGGGCGGGCACGCGCCCGAGGAGGTCGAGCGCATGCACCAGGCGTGGATCAAGTCGGTGCTGCTGCAGGTGATCCTCTGGAGCCACCCCTACGTGCGCGACGGCGAGTTCTGATCGCCCGCGCTACGATGCGGCGATGCCACGGCTGGTCGCGTCGCCGCAGGAAGCGCTGTGCGCCTCGCGCGCCGCCCGGCGTCCAGCTGGTCCGCGCCGGATCAGCGGATGCCCGGCGTCACGACGATGCCATTGCTGTTGACCAGGCCGAGCGTGTTGGCGGCGACATCCGTCACGAAAGCTTGCTGGTAGAACGGGATCCCGGCCAGCGTCGGCGCGTTCGGAACGGCGAGCGTCCACTCGGCGGAGCCAGCCACCGCCGGTCGGAACTCGACCACATCGGGCTGCACCAGCAGATCGCACCCGGGCATGCCCAGGTGCGCCAGCGCCACGGGCGCGGTCGAGACGAAGCTCGACACGAACAGGGCGCCTGGGCCTCCCGGGGGGATGGCGTCGACGAACACCTGCAACGTGTCGCCGAGCCACGGCAGACTCCAGGGCGCGTTGCCGAGCTGCGGCAGACCCGCGCTACCCGCGCAGCCGGCTCCGTAGCCGACGACGTCGGCGGGCGACGACGTGGCGTATTGCCAGGTGTCGTTGACCATGCTGGGGCCGGACACACTGCCGCCGTGCAGCACGACGCGCCGCCGCGTCGGGTCGAACGCCATGGTGTGTCCTTCGCGTTCGCTCGGTGACGCCTGCAGCATCGGGCTCCATTCGGCGCCATCCCACTCCCAGGCGAACGGGCCGCCCGTCAGGCCGCCGTGCAGCACGACCCGTCGGCGGTGCAGGTCGGCGACCGCGACGCCGCCGAAACGGTGTGTCGGTGGTGTCGCCGGGTAGCGCTCCTGCCACTGCGATCCGTCCCACGACCACGTGTCATTCTGGACCCATTGCGTGCCAGGCGACACCTGCACCGCGCCGCCGTGCAGCAGCACGCTGCGGTGGACGGGGTCGAAGGCCATCGCGCTACCCGACCTCGGACCCGGCGCGTTGGCCGCGGCCCGCTGCGTCCAGACGACCCCGTTCCACTCCCAGAGGTCCTGCAGGAACCCGTTCCCACCGAAGCCGCCGTAGAGCACGGTCACGCCTCGTTCCCGGTCGAAGGCCATGGCGTGTCCATGGCGAACCGGCGGCTTCGGGCTCGGGTCGGGGTTACTCCAGGACGTGCCGTTCCATTCCCAGGTGTCCTGCAGCGAGCCCCCGCCGCTCCCACCGAACAGCACCAGACGCTGGCGCGCGGAGTCGTAGACCATCGCCGTCTGACCGCGCGCGGGCGGCTGCGGCCCGGCGAGCTGCGTCCAGGTGTTGCCCTGCAGCAGCCAGGCGTTCGCCGCGAGGGTGCCCGCGACCTGACCCCCGAAGAGCAACACGTCGCCGGTCGCTTCGAAACAGGCCATCGCGCCGAACGCCCTGTACGGGGGCGGAGTCGGTGGATAGATCCGTGACCAGGTCGCCTGCCCGAGCACCGGCGAGCACGCGAGCGTGCAGGATGCGAGTGCGAGTAGTGCATGCATGCGGTGCCGAGTCTACACGGGCCCGGTGACGCGCGACGCGGGCGTCAGTGAGGATCGTGCCCACGTTGATCCGCGACGGGCTGTCGGCCAGGTCGTCATCGAGAGCGAGGCGCATCCGGCCACGAGACCCACGGCGTTCGCCCCGGTCATGCTCGAGTGTCACCCATGTGTCCGGACACCATGCACCTGGGTTGGATCCTCTGGAGCCACCCCTACGTGCGCGACGGCGAGTTCTGATCGCCCGCGCTACGATGCGGCGATGCCACGGCTCCTTTTGGTGCTCGCCGCGTCGCTCGCCGCCGCGGCGGCGTGCCCGTTCGCCCGAGGCCAGACGCCGAGCGACGACGCGGCCTGGCTGCGCGCCGAACTCGCCCAGGTCGATCCCGTCGCCGTCGCGTGGGCCGCGCACAAGGCGCGCGAACTCGGCGACCGCCGGCTGGTCGCGCCGCTGCAGGAGGCGCTGCGCACCTGGCGCACCGCGCAGGGCCTCGACGAGCGGCGCGCGCGCCTGTGCGTGCTCGACGCGCTGTTCGGCCTCGGCGCGAAGATGCCCGCGACCGACCTCGTGCCGCTGCTCGACGACCCGGAGTGCGGCAACTTCGCCTTCGCGCTGCTCGCTGCCGAGCCGGTCGTGCACCAGCAGGAGCTGCTCGATCTGCTGCGGCACGAGCTGCCGAACTGGAACGACGCCGATCGTTCGCGGCAGCTCGCCGACGACGCGCGCATGCGGTCGATCGCCGCCGCCAACCTGCTGACGCTGCATCGCGCGCCGGGCGTCGCCGGACTGCTGGCGTCGCACCTCGAGGTCGATCTCGAGGTCGTCGTCGGCAGCGCCGCGTCGTCGAGCGTCGCCTGGGGTCTCACCGCGCTGCTCGGCGGCGAGCCGCGGGACGACGACCACCTGCCGCCGCGGCCGGTGTTCCATCTGCGCTCTTGGAGCGGTCCGAAGCCGGGGCCGACGCTGCTCGCCGACGGGCCGGCCGCCGTGCGCCTCGTGCGCCGCGTCGCGTCGCGCGACGGGGAGGACGCGCGCGACGGCAGGATCCGGCTGTTCGATCTGCCCGACCCGGTGCCGGAGGCCGCGCGCACGCCGCTCGCCTGGTTGCGCGAGCTCGCCGGCGATCCGCCGGAGGCCCCGCGGGTGCTGCACACCCGGTGCGACGACGCGCAGCAGTACGTCGCCGAGGTCCTGGCCGCGCGCGATCGGCTGCAGCAGTCCGTCGACCAGCTGCGCGAGGGGCTGGTGAAGCGGGGCG
>CALKYL010000472.1 GCA_938003515.1 uncultured bacterium | reverse complement strand
ACCGCGAAGTGCGCTCGGTGGTCTCGGCGTCCGGCGTCGGCGGCGGCGTGCTGGTGATGCTGGCGGTCGACGCCTGGCTCGGCTGAGCGGGCGTGCGCCGCCGTGTGCCTCACGCCGCGGCGCGCGCGACCTCGCGACGCACCGAGCGCGCGCTGGCGAGGGCGAGCGCGAAGGCCGTGCACATCACCAGCGCCAGGAGCAGCCACGTCGGTCCGGTGGGCAGCTCCCGCCACGCCCCGTGCGCGATCTGCGCGGAGGCGTGCACGAACCACGCGAACAGGAGCTGCAGCGCGACGCCGAGCGCCGCCAGCCAGCCCAGCGGCGGCACGGCGGCGCGCACGCGGGACTCCTCGGGCAGCGCCCGGAACGCGGCCCGGTCCGGCACGTTGAGCCACGGCGAGTTCCGCCGCGCGAGGCGCCCCACCCACGCCGGCAGGCCGAACGCGAGCAGCAGCCCGAGCGCCGTGGCCAGCGCCGGCGGCAGGAACCACGACGGCGCGCTCTTCGCGACCCAGGCGTCGGGACGACCCTCGAGGTCGAAGTGCACCGGCATGCGCTCGGGCAGCTCCGGCCACGCGGCCGCCGCCAGCCACCAGACCACCGCCATCGCGACACACACGAAGAGCCGCGCCATCGGAGGGACCGCCGCGGCTCAGAAGTCGGCGACGCCGGGCGCGCGCGGATACGGGATCGCGTCGCGGATGTTGGCCAGACCCATCATGTAGACGAGCAGCCGCTCGAACCCGAGGCCGAAGCCCGCGTGCGGCACCGTGCCGTAGCGCCGGAGATCGCGGTACCAGCCGTAGTGCGCGGGGTCGACGTGCATCGCGGCCATGCGCTCGTCGAGCACGTCGAGCCGCTCCTCGCGCTGGCTGCCGCCGATGATCTCGCCGATGCCGGGCGCGAGCACGTCCATCGCGGCGACCGTCTTCCGGTCGTCGTTGAGCCGCATGTAGAACGCCTTGATCGCCGCCGGGTAGTTCATCACGACGACCGGCCGGCCCACGTGCTCCTCGCACAAGAAGCGCTCGTGCTCGGTCTGCAGGTCCATGCCCCACTCCGGCGCGAAGTCGAACTTCCTGCCGGCCCGCTGCAGGATCTCGATCGCCTGGCCGTAGTCGAGCCGCTCGAACGCCGACTGCTCGAACTTCTGCAGCCGCTCGATCACGCCCTTCTGCACGCGCTGCTCGCAGAACTCGAGGTCGTCCTGGCGCTGCTCGAGCACGCGGCGGAACACGTGCTTCAGGAAGCGCTCGGCGAGGTCGGCGTCGTCGCCGAGGTCGGCGAACGCGATCTCCGGCTCGATCATCCAGAACTCGGCGAGGTGGCGCGTCGTGTTGCTGTTCTCGGCGCGGAACGTCGGGCCGAACGTGTAGACCCTGGAGAGCGCGAGGCAGTAGGCCTCGACGTTCAGCTGGCCCGACACCGTGAGGTAGGTCTCGCGACCGAAGAAGTCCTCGGACCAGTCCACGGCGCCCTGCGCGGTCTTCGGCAGGTTCTGCAGGTCGAGCGTGCTGACGCGGAACAGCTGCCCCGCGCCCTCGGCGTCGCTGGCCGTGATGATCGGCGTGTTGACCCACAGGAAGCCCTCCTGCGTGAAGAACTCGTGGATCGCGAACGCCGCCGCGTGGCGCACGCGCGCGACCGCGCCGAACGTGTTGGTGCGCGGCCTGAGGTGTGCCTGCTCCCGCAGGAACTCGAGGCTGTGCTGCTTCGGCTGGATCGGGTAGGTCTCCGGGTCGTCGACGAGCCCGACGACGTCGACGGCGTCGGCCTGGATCTCGACCGACTGGCCCTTGCCCTGGCTCTCGACGAGCGTGCCGCGCGCGACCAGCGACGCGCCCGCGGTCAGCCGGAGCACCCCGTCGTGGTAGTTGGCCAGCGTGTTGGGCGCCACGACCTGCAGCGTCGCCTGGCAGCTGCCGTCGCTCACCTGCACGAACGACAGCCCGGCCTTGCTGTCGCGTCGGGTGCGCGCCCAGCCGCGGATCTCGACCTTGCTGCCGGTTCGGACCTTGCCGGTCAGGAGTTCGTGGATGGAGGCGGTCTGCATGGTTCGTCGGCCTCGCCAGAGCAGACAGCGCGGACGCGCGGCGCTCAAGGCCGAGGCGGCCCCGCCGGCGCCATCGCTCCCGCGCGCCGCGGCGCCCGCCGCGTCAGACGCCGACGTCGAGCGGCGGCAGGTGGCCGCCGGCGTGCACGAGGCGCTCCATGCGCAGCCGGTCGCCGTGCACGCCCCGCGACTCGAAGCCGACCTCGGCGAAGAACGACAGCGCCGCGTCGTTGCCGAGCGCGACCCACGCGACGATGCGCCGCATGCCGACCCGGCGCGCCCGCTCGAGCGCGGCGGCGAACATGCCCCGGCCGCGGCCCTGCCGGCGCTGGTCCGGCGCGACGACGAGCGTGATCTCGGCGATGCCGTCCGGCCCGCAGTCGAGCCGCACGAAGCCGACCCGGCGCCGGCCCGAGGTCGCGACCAGCGCGACGATCCGGGCGTCCTGGAGCAGCCGCTCCGGCCAGCGCGACCCTGCGCGGGGCACCGACAGGCCCGGCCCGCTCAGCCACGGCGCGATCACCTCGGCGTCGGCCAGCCGGAACGGGCGCACGCGCAGCGTGTCGGGGGTGCGGGGCATCGACGAGGCACTCTAGCTCGCGGCCGGGTCCGGTAACCGCTCGTTCCGAAGCACGTTGCCGGCGCACCGTCGGCTTGACCGGGCCGGCGCCGCCCGGCTAGCATGCCCGGCTGCAACCCGCGCGGTGGCCTCGGCGACCGCGCGGGGCCTGACGATCCCGGCACACCCGGACAGTCGACAGGATCCCCGTCCGTGAGCGGCCGCAGGCCGATCAGGACCCCGGCCCCGAGGGTCGGGGGGCGGGGATCGTGCCGCCTGGTCCGGGTCTTCCGTTTCTCCGAAGCGTGTTCGCACCGACCCGTTCCCCTTCCGACGCATCCTGACCCGACGCATCGCCCACCAGGCATGGCCAACCACGCTGAGATCCTCCGCTACATCGACTCCATCGCCCGCGACAAGGAGATCGACAAGGAGGCGCTGATCGCCGGCATCGAGCAGGCGATGGCGCACGCGCTCGCCAAGAAGTACGGCGTCGACGACGTCGAGATCATGCTCGACCGCGAGACCGGCGAGTTCGTCTGCAATTACGAGGTGTCGATGGAGGAGCAGGGCCGCATCTTCGCGATGTCGGTCAAGCAGGCGATCATCTCGCGCGTGCGCGAGGCCGAGCGCGACGTGATCTACGCCGAGTACGAGGCCAAGCTCGGCGAGATCGTCGTCGGCACGATCCAGCGCTTCGAGGGCGACACCGTGATCGTCAACCTCGGCCGCAACCTCGAGGGCATCCTGCCGCGCTCGGAGAAGGTGCGCAGCGAGTCCTACAACGTCGGCGAACGCATCCGCGCCCTCGTCTACGAGGTCAAGAAGGTCGGCCCGCGCGTCAAGGTCATCCTGAGCCGCACGCACCGCGACCTCGTGCGCGCGCTGTTCGAGCTCGAGGTGCCCGAGATCGCCGACGGCACGATCATGATCCGGCGCATCGAGCGCGAGCCGGGCTACCGCACCAAGCTCGCGGTCGACTCCGGGGACGACAAGGTCGACTGCGTCGGCGCGTGCGTCGGCGTGCGCGGCAACCGCATCAAGTCGATCATCGACGAGCTCAACGGCGAGCGCATCGACATCATCCGCTGGAACAACGATCCGGTGATGCTGATCGCCAACGCGCTCAAGCCGGCCGAGGTCGGCGACATCACCCTCGACTCCGCCGCGAAGAAGGCGCTCGTGATCGTCAGCGAGGACCAGCAGTCGCTGGCGATCGGACGCAAGGGCCAGAACGTCCGGCTCGCCAGCAAGCTGACCGGGTGGGACATCGACATCATGACCCGCGCCGAGCTCGAGCAGTCCGTCGCCGACGAGGAGGCCGCGCTCGAGGGCGGCGAGGCCGCGAGCCCGGGCGACGGCCCGGCGGAGGATTCGGGCGACGGCCAGGAGGACGCCTCTGCCGACGGCCCGGCGGAGGGCTCGTCCGGGCATGCGGCGGACGGCGGCGGCGACGCCGACGCCGGCCCGGCGGCGGAGGACGGCGGGGCGGACGAAGCTCCGGAAGCCGGCCAGGACGGCAGCCCCGACGACGTGGAGCAGGACGCGCCGGACGACTCGCGCGCGGCGGGTGGCCAGACCTGACGCCGGGCGCGGCGAACCTTCATGATCCCGGACGACGACAGCAGCCTAGAAACCAACGCAAGCGGCGGCCGCGAGCGACGGCAGCCTTGAGGAGCGAGCTCGATTGAGAAAGGTACGAGTCTTCGAACTGGCCAGGGAATTCGGGATGAAGGGTCCCGACCTGGCGAAGCTGTTGCGTGAGATCGGCTTCGAGAACGTCAAGACGCACATGACGGTGCTCGACGACGCCGACCTGATGATGGTCGAGGCGCGGCTCTCCGCCCAGGGCCTCAAGCGGCAGCCGAACGACGACGACGACGACGGCGGGCTGCCGAAGAAGCGCTCGCTCAGCGCGGTCGCCGAGGAGGTCGACGACGACGAACTGCCGGCCAAGAAGGAGCTGCCGAAGAAGCGCGCGCTGAAGAAGAAGGCGCTGCCCAAGCCCGCGAAGCGCGCGCTGCCGAGCGAGGACGCCGCGCCGACGGACGCCGACGGCGACAAGAGCGGCGAGGG
>CALKYL010000471.1 GCA_938003515.1 uncultured bacterium | reverse complement strand
GGGCTCGCGGTGAGCGCCGACGAGGCGGCGGTGGCGTCCGCGCTCGGCGCGGGGCCCCGCGCCGGCGACCTGCTGGAGCGGGAGAACCGGCTTCTGCCGGACCGCTTCCTCGCGGCGCTGTTCGGCCTGCAGCGCCGGGGCGCGGTCGAGCGCCTGCCGGGCGACCTCTGGCGGCTCACCAGCCGATGAACACGATCTCGAGGCCGAACATCACCGCCAGCAGCACGGCCGTCCAGACGGTCCAACGCACGGTGCGGGCCACCGCCGCGTGCAGCGTGTCGCGCGCGTTGGTGTGGTGCTGTCCGACGACGACCACCGCGACCAGGAACAGGACCGGCAGGTAGACCGCGATCCGGAAGGCCAGCATCAGCCCGCGACCTCCCCCGCGTCGGCTCCGGCGTCGGGCCGCGCGATCGGGAACACCGAGCGCTCGGCGACCGTGTAGGCGTCGACCATCACGACGAGGTTCATCAGGCCCGCGACCGTGCACAGCACGATGCCGAGGTCCAGGTCCGCCGGCATCGAGGCGCTGCGCATCGGTCCGGTGACGAGCGCCGCGAACAGCGAGCCGCCGCCGAACAGGTTCTGGCCGATCCACCAGACCGCGTAGTTCGCCCGGTCGACCGCGTGCCCGTTCGAGAACACGAGGCCGAGCGCGAACACCAGCACGACGGCCGCGCCGACGAGCAGCCCCTTGTCGCGCTGGCCCGCCCGCGCGTGCCCGAGACCCGGCACGAGCCACGACAGCGCCGCGCACAGCCCCGGGTGAGCGACCGGCCGGGGCAGCTCGTCCCCGGCGGCGACGCCGGCGAGCTTCGGCGCGTCGCGCCGCAGCCGTAGCTCCCAGTGGGCGGCCGCCGACCAGAACGCCGCCAGCATGCCGGACGCGCCCGTCAGCCACGCGGCGAGGTGCTCGAAGTCGCGCGGCATGCGCCACGCCCGCTCGCCGGACGGCGTGCCGTCGAAGGCGAGGATCGCGCCGAGCGCGTTCGCCGGCAGGTTCAACAGCTCGGGCAGCACGAGCGGCAGCCCGAACTGCGCCGCGTTGCGCACGACCCCGCTCGCGTTCGCGTCGGGCGTCAAGAGCGCCCAGTAGAACAGGCGCTCGCCCACGACGACCCAGCCGGCGAAGAACAGCGCCGTGCAGCCGAGCAGCGCCATCGCGGCGCGCTGCGGCTGGCCGAGCCGGTACTGCAGCAGCCCGGGCACGAGGCCGGCGAGGAACACGCCCCAGCCGAGGCCCTTGCCGGGTTCGATCGCGGTGCGGGTCACCATGCGGCGACACAGGGTAGCGGCGCCGCCGGCCCTTTCGAGCCCGAACCTCGACGCGCCCGGCGCCGCGGCCCGGCGCGCCGAGGCGACGCTCCCGGTCGCCGCCCGGTCAGGCCGGCGCGGTGCGCGCGAGCCGGTCGACGGCCCAGAACGCGACTGCGTAGACGACCACCGCGATCAGCAGCACCGCCCGGAAGCCGACGTTCATCGACACGATCACCGTCAGCACGGAGCCGACGACGGTCGCCGAGCCGTTGACCGCCCACGCCCAGGGCACGAAGCCCGGCGACAACCGGGTCAAGAGCCCGACGCCGTGCGCGAACGGCATGCCGAGCAGCACCGCGAGCGGCGCGATCATGCCGGCGGCGACCAGCGCCCGCGTCGGCAGCTCCTCGGCGATGCAGGCGTCGACGATCCGGTCGCCGAACAAGACGATCGCGACGGTGGCGACCGCGATGCCCGCCGGCACGAGCCGCGCGCGAACGACGCCGCCGGCGAGCCACCAGCCCGACAGGAAGCTGCCGACCCCGGTGAAGACCAGGATCGAGAACAGCGTGACGACGATCGAGTAGAGCGGCTGGCCGAGCAGCAACGTCAGCTTCTGGATCAGCGCGATCTCGACGAAGATGAAGCCGACGCCGATGCCGGTGAAGTAGACGAGGAAGCGGCCGGCGTGCGCGGTGCGGGCAGTGCGGCGCCGGAACAGGCGCGGCACGACGATCCGCAGGACCGCGACGATCGTCGAGAAGCCGAGCTGACCCCACAGGAACAGGGGGTTGCCCTGCGACACCTCGGTCGCCTCGGCCAGGAGCTTCTGGGCCTCCTCGGTCGGCGTGTCCCAGCGCGTGAAGTTGAAGAAGTACGGCAGGTCGTCGGTCGTCGGCGAGATGTTGCGCGGGAACGAGTCGATGAAGCCCTGCTTGTCGTCGAGCCGCACGAAGCGCTCGACGATGTTGCCGTCCAGCGTGCGCCCCGGCACGTACAGCGTGCCGTGCCCCGTGCGCTGCACGAACTCCTCGAGGCGCAGGATCTCCTCCTCGGGGAAGGCCCCCTTGCGGATCAGCACCGACGTCAGCCCGTCGACCTGCGCCGTGACCACGGCGACGGAGTCCGCCATGCCGTCGACGCCCATGTTCTCGAACGCCCGGTAGACGTTCGCCAGGAGGCGCAGGCGCTCCATGTTGGCGCCCATGCGCGTGATCTGCACGATGCCGCCGTCGGCGAGGTGCTCGTACATCTGCTGCACCGCTTCGACGGTGTACAGGTAGTTCTCGGCCAGCACGTAGGCGCCGGACGCCAGCGACGTCCAGGTGTCGATGCCGGTCATCTGGATGACGTCGTAGCGCGACTCGTCGCGCATCAACGCCGAGCGGCCCTCGTCGCAGACGAGCTCGATCGCCGGGTCCTCGAGCAGACCCGCGGAGAAGTCGCGGGCGACCGTCTCGTGCACGTCGAGCACGCCGCGGTTGAGCTCGATGCCCTTGACGTGGCTCGCGCCGGTCAGCTTGTGCGCCCAGACGTCGGGCCCCCCGCCGACGCCGATGACGAACACGCGCGGGGACGTGCCCCGTTTGACGGCCGCGGTCAGGCCGTAGAGCGTGCGCAGCAGGTATTCGCGACCGAGTTCGCTGTGCGTGTAGTCGGTCACGAAGGTGCCGGCGTCGCCGTCCTGCATGATCCACTTCTGCGCGCCGAGCCGCTCCTGATTGGCCGGGTCGAGCGCGAAGGGCGCGTCGTGGATGCCGATGCCGTAGGCGACCCAGCGGTCGAGCGGCGTCTCGATCACGTCGATGCGGCTGTTGGCGCTCCAGCGCGAGTACTCGTGCGGACCGTCGAGCTCGAGGCCGAGGTTGCGGGTCGCCTGCAGGTACTTCTTGCCGGGCACCGGGAACCACCCGTCGAAGAACGGCATCGCGGCGGCGAAGCCGACGGCGAGCACGCCCGCCGCGATCCACGACGGCCGCCGCACCCGGGGAGGCGCGACCAGGCCGATCGTGACGGCGCCGAGGATCGCGACCGCGCACAGCGTGCCGCCCGCGCCGACGGGCCACAGCAGCAGCGGACACAACAGGCAGCCCGCGGCCGCGCCCACGAGGTCGCTCGCGTAGACGCGGTGGACCCGGTGCGAGTAGGCCGACAGGATCAGGCCGACGGCGCCGCCGCCGAAGAAGAACGGCACCGCGAGGCCGAGGTTGTAGACCGCAAACTGCAGGAACTGCCCGCGCTCCTCGGCCTCGAATCCGAAGCGCAGCTGCTCCGGCACCTCCCACGCGCGCGCGAACTGCCACGTCAGAAGGAGGCTCAGCACGTAGAGCACCGAGAACGCCCAGATCCACGTCTCCGGGTTCCTGCGCCAGCGCGGTTCGAGCAGCGTCAGGAAGGTGCCGGACGCGCCGATGCCGAGCAGGCTGTTGGAGATGATCAGGAAGCTGAAGTGGAACGCCAGCCGCAGCGCGCAGACCCGGGTCAGCAGCACCTGGAAGGCGAGCAGGGACGCCGACAGGACGGCGATGCCCAGGAACATGCCCCAGGGCACCCTGCGGTCGGAGACTTCGTTCATTGGCTGGTCGGACGCGGCCCGGATTTCGAGCGGAGAATGGTAGCTCTCGGACCGCCGTGAGGAACCCCGAGCCGGTCGATCCGCTCGCACGGGCGCCTCGGCGCCGCGCGCACGCTCAGCGGGCCTGCCCGGGTCCGCGCCCGTCGCCGAACACCTGCGCCCGCGTCAGCGCGAAGCGATGCCGGCTGCTCGGCGCCGCGACCAGCCCGTCGTCCCGGTGTTCGGCGAGGCGCAGCTCGAAGACCCACGGCTCGTGCCGGAACACGAGCGCGTGCAGCGTGCCGAAGCCGTGTCCGCCGCCGCGCTCCACCGACGTGAGGATGCGCCAGGCCTCGTCGACGTCGACCGAGCGGTCGTCGACCTCGAAGCAGCCGGCGATGCCGTCCGCGATCTGGCGCTCGCGGTTCAGGCTGTCCTTGCTCGCCCGCCGGCCGTCGGTGCGCGCGCGGAAGTGGTTGGTCACGACGAACGGCCCGGGCGGCGGCGCCGCGAGCACGCACTCGTCGACGTCGGTCTCGAACGACGCCACCGGCGGCCCGGCCGCCGGCACGGCGGGCAGCACGACGTGCGTCAGGAACCCGGCCGGCGGGCTGGTGTACTCGAGCAGCCGCCGCGCGTCGGCGAACACGGCGGCCGCCTCGCCGCCGGCGCCCCGCTCGAGGATCTTGCGCGCCGCGATCGCCGACGGCCACGACGACGGCTCGGGCGTCAGCGAGATCTCGGCCGAACCGACGTGCAGGTAGGCGGCGACGCCGTCCGCGCTGACCCCGGTGACCGCGCCGACGTAGCCCGGCCACGCGACCGCCGCCGTGGCCCGGCCGTCCGGATGGTGCTGCACGAGCAGGACCGCGCGCTCGAGCACGTGGTCGCCGGTCAGCGGCCAGTCGAAGTTGCGCGCGGTCAGCACGCCGCCCCCTACCGCCTGCTCGCCCCACACGGTGAAGCTGCTGCAGCCCATCAGCCCGAACACGTCCATCGCGTTCGCGACCAGCAGGTCGACGCGGTCGAACGCGCGGTCGAGCTCCGGCATGTCGCGCGACACCCCGCTGTCGACGACGCCTTGCCAGAGCGCGTCGAGCTCCTGCTGCACGTCGTCCGGATACTCGATCAGCCGTCCGACCGCCGCGCGCGCCTGGCGCAGCAGCGGCTGGCGTCGCGCGAAGCGCGCGGTGAACTCGGCGGTGACGATCGCTGCGATGTCCTCGGCGAGCAGCCGGCCGTGCGCGTAGCCGCGCTCGGCGGGCGTGCCCCACAGGCGCACGACGCAGAGGCCGGCGTGCCGCTCGAGGCGGCCGTGCAGCTCGGGCGCGGCCGCCGGCGGGACGGCGCTGCCCTGGGCGGCGACGCCCGGGCCCACGAGCGCGAACAGGACTGCTGCGATCACGTGCGGGGTGCGCATGCGCGCATCGTGCCGCGAAGCCGCTCCGGCCGCCAACGGCTCAGCGCGTCGCGGTGCGTTCGACCCCGGCGGCGACGCCGGCGCCGCGCAGCCGGTCGCCCTCGACCTCGACGACGAGCGGCCCGTCCCCGGACGGATCGGCGAGCTCGGGCACGTCGACGCCGCGGCGGAACGCGACGGCCTGCCGCAAGAGCCGCAGCTGCGCCTTCGCCGCGCGCCGGGCGTCCTCCATCTCGAGCACGTCGCCGAGGTCCCGGAACGCGACGTGCGCCGTCTGCTCGGCGTCGAGCGCGACGAGCCGTTCGAGGCGCGCGCGCCGGCGCGGCCACGGCTCGACCGGCCCTTCGCCGTCGGTCGGTCCCTCCTCGAACGCGCGCACGGCATCGGCCAGCGCCAGGGCCCGCGCTTGCGCCGCGCTGGTAAGCGAGAAGCCGTGCCGCCACGCCTGCAGACGGCTGTTCATGCCGAGGTCGTGGGCGTCGAGTTCGACGCCGGCCTCGAGCAGCAGCACGAAGAACGCCGCGGACGCCGCCGGCTCCGCCGCGGCGGCGAACCCCTCGTCGGCCCGCGCGAGCGCGGGCTCGAGCGCGGCCAGCGACGCGGACGACAGGCGGGCGAGCCAGGCGTCTGACGCGGTCTCGACGGCGCGCGTGACCAGCATGGCGCCGAACACGCCGACGATCGTCGCTTCGTGGCCGGCGAGGTCGACGCCGACCGCCAGTGCGTCGAGGCAAGCCCCGACGAGCGGCGGCCGCGACACGGCGA
>CALKYL010000470.1 GCA_938003515.1 uncultured bacterium | reverse complement strand
GAAGCCCGCCTACTTGCCCTTCGGCAGCTTGTCGGCGAACGCCTTCGGGTCCTGCTCGAACTTCGCCTTGCACTTCGCGCAGCAGAACGCGACCCGCCGCCCCTCGTGCTCGACGAACTGCGCCGCGTCGACCGGTTCGCCGGTGACCGGGCACGCCTCGTTGACCGGGCGGTTGCGCGCTTAGCGATCCTCGATCTCGCGGTGCGCCTGCGACAGCAGCTGCTCCACGTACTCGCCGGGTCGATCGCGAGCCCCGGACGCGTCTCGCGGGCCGCGGCGGCGGCGGCCTTGCCGACCTTCGTCTGCCAGGCGTAGAGCTTCTGCAGCTTCGGCAGCGCCGCCAGCGCCTCGAGGCCGCGGTCGCCGAGGCCGGTGCCGAACGCGTTCAGGTATTCGAGGTGCGCGAGACCACCGAGCTTCGCGAACGCGCCGTCGCCGAGCGGCGTCCCAGCGACGTGCAGGCGCCGGAGCTCGTGCAGGGCGGCGAGGTGCGCCGCGCCGGCGTCGGTGATCGCCGTGCGGCTGGCGTTGAGCCATACCAGCCGCGGCGCGAGCGGGCGCAGGAGCGCGAGGTGCTCGTCGGTGACCTTGTCACGCAGCAGCGACAGGTTGACGTCGAGCGCCTCGGTGTCCTTGGCGACCGGCTGCACCACCGCGCCGAGCTCCTGCAGCGCCGCGACCGCCTCGTCGAGTGCAGGGCGCGCGGCGGCGTCGAGCGGCGGCAGCTCGAACGTGATCTTGGGCAGCACGCGGGCGGCGAGCTCGGCGGCGATCCACTCGTCGGCCTCGGCCGGCCACACCGCGCCCTCGCGGATCCACTGCGCGATGCGCTGCTGCTGCGCCTTCGTCAGAGGCTCGCCCTTCGCCGGCATGACCTCGTCGTCGTCGAGCGGCAGGCCGATGCGGCGCACGAGCTCGCTGTTGTCCGGATCGTTGGGCAGCATCGTCCAGTAGTCCTCGTCCCCTTCGACGAACGCGAAGCGGCGGGCGTCGAGGCGCAGCTCGCCCTCCTGCTCGTCCGGGCCGTGGCACTCGACGCAGCGCGCGACGAGGATCGGCGCGATCTCGGTCCGGAAGTCGACCTGCTGGGCCGGCAGCGCGGCGAGCAGCCAGGGGCACAGAGCGGCGGCGGCCGACGGGACGGGCTTCATGCAGCGCATCATTCCACGCCCGGCGCCCGGCGCAAGCCGGGGCCGCCCGGCGGCTCCGGGCGGCCCTGCGGGGAGCCGGGCGTCAGCGGCGGCCGGCGCGCACGTCGTGGCCCGCCGCGGCGAACGTGTCCTCCATGTGGTTGAGCACCGAGCGCACCCAGTCGCGCTTGTCCGCGTAGGTGCCGGCGTAGAACGAGCGCTTGAAGCCGTAGATCAAGACGTCCTTGAGCGCGCGCGCGTCGAGGCCGAACGCCTGCACGGCCTTCTCGACCTCGTCGGTCATCGTCGTGCGCGACACCAGCCGGTTGTCGGTGCAGAGCGCGACGCTGCAGCGCGATTCGCGCATCCTGCGGAACGGGTGCTTCTTCAGGTCCTGGCGCAGCTCGGGGATGGTCTGCTGGTTCGACGTCAGGCAGACCTCGAGCGTGATGCGGCGGTCGGCGATGTAGCGCACCAGCTTGTCGATGTAGGCGGCCTTGTCGGCGATCGTCTTGTCCTTGATGTGCCGCTTGCTGAACAGCCAGGTGCCGTGGCCGATGCGGTCGGCGTGGCAGTCCGTGATCGCCTGGAAGATCGA
Organism: uncultured bacterium; assembly: GCA_938003515.1. Next base: position 912 of record CALKYL010000470.1, on the reverse strand, counting down.
CTCGGGCCCGTAGTCCTCGCCGGCGTGCACGGTCTTGCCGAGGAAGTGTTCGTGCGCGAGCTGGTAGGCGGCCTGGTGGTCCTTGGCCGGGAAGCCGCGCTCCTGGCCTGCGAGGTCGAAGCCGACGACCGGCAGGCCCTCCTCCTCGGCGGCGGCGACCGCGGCGCGCGCCAGCTCGAGCGACGCGAGCGCGTAGATCTCGCTCGGCTGGGCGGTCGGCAGGGCCTCGAAGTAGGCGCGGTAGTGCTCGCTGAACTGCGGCAGGAAGAAGCGCAGCGCGCAGACGATCACGCCGGCCTCGAAGCGCGGCACGGCGCCGCGCTTCACGGCCGGGTCGGCGTTGAGCTCGCGCTTCGCCCGCTCGATGCCGCGGCAGACCGCGCGCAAGACGTCGCGCACCCGGAACTCGCCGCGCACGTGCAGCTGCGGGGCGAAGCGGATCTCGGCGTAGAACACGTTCTCCTGGCGGCAGTCGAGGCACAGCTCGTAGGCCGCGCGCTCGAGCGACTCGGCGTCCTGCAGGCAGGCGACCGTGAACTCGAAGCCCTTCAGGTACTCGGGCAGGTTCTTGTAGGCGCGCTTGAAGACCAGCTCGAGCAGGCCCTGCCGGGTGCGGCTCGGCAGCGCGACGCGGTGCTGCTTCGCGAGCTCGAGCAGCGTGTCGAGCCGCAGGCTGCCGTCGAGGTGCAGGTGCAGGTCCGACTTCGGCAGCCGCGCGAGCAGGTCGCGCGTGATCGACGGCTTCGGCATGGGGCGATCATGGAGCGGCGCCAGCGCTGCGACAAGCGAACGGGCGCGCTACGCTCCCGCCGTGCCGCACCGCTGGCAGCTCCTGTCCGACGACCCCGACGAGCGCCGCGCGTTCGCCGACCTCGCGGCGGTGCTCGCGCGGCCGGCCCGCCCGGCCGGGCC
>CALKYL010000469.1 GCA_938003515.1 uncultured bacterium | reverse complement strand
GGCCGCACGTCCCGACGCGGGCACTGCCCGGTCCGGCGTCGGCACGGTGACGCTCTTGCCCTCGGCCTTGGCCGGCTGCTTCTGGTCGTCCCGCTTCTTCGCGTCCTGCTTCTGGTCGTCCTGCTTCGACGCCTGCTGCTTCGGCGCCTCCTGCTTCTCCGACTTGTCCGACTTCTCCTGCTTCTTCTCGTCCTGCTGCGAGGCCTCCTTCGCGCCGCCGCCGGAGCCGCCGCCGCCCGCGTCGATGACGGCGATCACGGTGCCCACGGGGACGACGTCGCCCTCCTTGGCGCGCAGCTCCTTGATCGAGCCGGTGAACGGCACGGTGATCGTCACCGTCGCCTTGTCCGTCATCACCTCGACGAACTCGTCCTCTTCCTGGACGGCCTGGCCGGCCTTGACCTTCCAGCTGACGATCTCGCCTTCGGCGATGCCTTCGCCGATGTCGGGGAGCTTGAATTCCTTGAGTGCCATGGGAGTGCGGGTGGGGGTGTGCGGGTCTGTGACTCGGGGAGGCTGGTGCCGCCAGTCGGTCGGCGCTACCAGACGAAGGTCTTCTCGATGCCGGCGAGCACGCGCTTGTGGTCCGGCATGTACAGGTGCTCGAGCGTGTACGGGAACGGCGTGTCGAAGCCGGCGACGCGCACGATCGGCCCTTCGAGGTACTCGATCGCCTTCTCGGCGACGATCGCCGCGAGCTCGCCGCCGTAGCCGCCGGTCTTCGGCGCCTCGTAGACGACCACGACGCGCCCGGTCTTCTTGACCGACTCGAGCACCGTCTGCTCGTCGAGCGGCACCAGCGTGCGCAGGTCGACGACCTCGACGCTGCGGCCCTCCTGCTCGGCTTCGGCGGCGGCCTTCTCGCAGACCGGCACCATCGCGCCGTAGCACAGGAGCGTGACGTCGGTGCCTTCGCGGGCGACGCGCGCCTTGCCGAGCTCGACGACGTGCTCGCCGAGCGGCACCTCGCCCTTCGCGTGGCGGTAGATCGCCTTCGGCTCGAGGAACATGACCGGGTCCTCGTCGCGGATCGACGCGATCAACAGGCCCTTGGCGTCGGCCGGCGTCGACGGGATCACGACCTTGAGGCCGGGCGTGTGGCAGAAGTAGGCCTCGGACGACTGGCTGTGGTAGTGGCCGCCGCGGATGCCGCCGCCGTACGGCGAGCGGATCACGAGCGGACACGTGTACTCGCCGCCCGAGCGGTAGCGCATCTTGGCGGCCTCGCTGACGATCTGGTCGAAGCCGGGGTAGATGAAGTCGAGGAACTGGATCTCCGCGACCGGCCGCATGCCGTAGACCGCCATGCCGACGCCGGTGCCGAGGATGCCGCACTCGCTCAGCGGCGTGTCGAAGCAGCGCTGCTCGCCGAACTCGTCGAACAGGCCGGCGGTCGCGCCGAACACGCCGCCCTTCGGGCCGACGTCCTCGCCGAACACGACGACGCGGTCGTCGTTCCGCATCTCGGTGCGCAGCGCGTCCGTGATCGCCTCGAGCAGCGTCATCACCTTGGTGCCGGTCTCGCCGGCGCCCGCCTTCTTCTTGGTCGCGGTCATGTTGGTCTCGCAGTGCCTTCGGGGGGCGGCGGCGCGCCGCTCGTCTGCCAGATGGTTCGGATCGCCGGGGTCGTTGGCTCGGTCGGAGGCCCCGGGCCCGGCCGGATGCTCAGATTGGCCGGATGCTCAGAGTGGGAAGTGGCCGACCTCGCCGCCGACGAAGCCCTTCTGCACGAGGTCGTGCAGCTCCTTCTTCTGCGCCTTCAGCTGCGGGGTCTGGTTCATGTAGACGTCGTCGAAGAGCGTCTCGGGACCGGGCGCCGGCTGCGCTTCGGCGGCCTTGACGGCCTCCTGGAGCGCCGCCTTCGCGCCGTCGACGCACTCCTGCTCGAACGACTCGTTCCAGAGCTTCTTGTGCTTGAGGTAGCGCTGGAAGCGCTGGATCGGGTCCTTCTTCTGCCAGGACTCGAACTCCTTCTTGTCGCGGTAGCGCTGCGCGTCGTCGGAGCTCGAGTGCGACGCGATGCGGTAGGTCACGGTCTCGACGAGCGTCGGGCCCTCGCCGCGCCGCGCGCGCTCGACCGCCTCCTTGCAGACGCGGTAGACGGCGAGCAGGTCGTTGCCGTCGACGCGCACGCCGGGCATGCCGTAGGCGTCGGCCTTGATCGCCATCGACTCGCTGACCGTCTGCTTGCGACTCGGCACCGAGATCGCCCAGCCGTTGTTCTCGACGACGAACACGACCGGCGCCTTGAACACCGCGGCGAAGTTGAGTCCGCAGTGGAAGTCGTTGCTGCTGGTGCCGCCGTCGCCGCAGAACGTCATGAAGACGGTGTCGTCGCCGCGGATGCGCGCCGCCATGCCCGCCCCCGCCGCCTGGCTCAGCTGCGTGCCGATCGGCGAGCTGATCGAGACGAAGTTCGCCTCGCGGAAGCTGTAGTGCACCGGCATCTGGCGGCCCTTCGAGGTGTCGCCGGCGTTGCCGAACCACTCGCAGACGACCTTCTCGAGCGGCACGCCGCGCAGCAGCAGGATGCCCGGCTGGCGATAGGCCGGGAACAGCCAGTCGCTGTCCTCGAGCGCGTAGGCGGCGCCGAGGTGCGACGCCTCCTGGCCGGTCGACTGCAGGTAGAAGCCGATGCGACCCTGGCGCTGCAGCGCGAGGCCGCGGTCGTCCATCAGCCGCGTCGTGACCATCAGCCGGTAGAGGCGCTTCAGCTCCTCGGCCGGCAGGTTCGGGTCCTTGCCGCGCTGGGCCTTGCCGTCCTTGTCGAGGATCGTCAGCAGTTCGGTGGTCATGGTTGCTCGTCCTTCGCGCCGGTCGCGTCGCACGCGGCGGTCGCGGCGGCGTGCTCGCGGGCCGCCGCCACCGCCTTGCGCTGGCGCAACAGCCCCGCGATGTAGAACTCGGCCGCCTTGTAGCTCGACCGCACCAGCGGCCCCGACGCGACGTAGAGGAAGCCCTTCTTCATCGCGCGCTGCTCGAGCGCCCGGAAGCGCGCCGGCGTCACGTGCTCCTTGACCGGCAGGTGCAGCAGCGACGGCCGCAGGTACTGGCCGAACGTCACGACGTCGACGCCGAACTCGCGCAGGTCGTCCATCGTCTGTTCGACCTCGCGCTCGCTCTCGCCGAGGCCGAGCATCAGCGACGACTTGGTCACGACGTCGGGCCGGAGCCGCTTCGCGATGCGCAGGGTCTCGAGCGAGCCCGTGTAGCTGCAGCGGTGGTCGCGCACGCGCGGCGTCAGGCGCAGCACGGTCTCGAGGTTGTGCGCGTAGACGTCCGGTGCGGCGTCGAGCACGGTCGCGATGCTGCGCTCGCGCGCGCGGAGGTCGGCGCGCGACTGCTGGTCGGCCGGCAGCCAGTCGCCGACGAGCGCCTCGACGAGCATGTCGGGGTCGCGCTGCTTGATCGCGCGGATCGTCGCCGCGACGTGCGCAGCACCGCCGTCGGGCAGGTCGTCGCGGTCGACCATGGTCAGGACGACGTACTTGAGGCCCATCGCGACCGACGCTTCGGCGACCTTGTGCGGCTCGTCGGGATCGACGGGGGTGCCCTTCGCGTGGGTCTTGACGGCGCAGAACCGGCAGCCGCGGGTGCAGGTGTCGCCGAGCACCATGAAGGTGGCGGTGCCGGTCGCCCAGCACTCGCCCATGTTGGGGCAGCGGGCCTCTTCGCAGACCGTGTGCAGGCCGCGGTCGCGCAGCGTCTTGGTCAGGCGCGCGACCGTCGGGCCGGACGGGATCGGCACCTTGAGCCAGGCGGGCTTCTCGCCCGGGGTGATGCGCTTGTTGTGGATCGAGGACATCGCGAGGGCCCGTCGGGGCGAGAACGTTAGGGCAGCGGGGGGCGTCGGCGCCAGTTAGATACTCGTGAGTACGTAACCTGGCGGTGGGCTTCGCTGGGCGGTCGGGCGGTCGGGGTGGGTCGGCCTTGGGTGGCGCGGGCCCGGTCGGCGGCGTCGGGCGAGAGCGTCGATCGGCTGGCGCAGTTCCGCACGGCCCACCACCCCGGCTCCAGAGCGAGCCCCAGCGGGCCCGAGCTCACCTCACGACATGCGCCAGGCGTTCCAGAACGACAGCACCCGCTGCTGCACCCAGCTGCCGAGCAGCTGCACCCGCGCCGGCAGCAGCACCCGCGCCGTCAGACCCGAGCCGCGCGCTTCGAGCGGCACCGAGTCGACCTCGAGCAGCACGTGCAGGTACGGCTGGTCGGCCGCGAGCAGCGAGTCGGACACCTGCCGCACGTACACGTCGCCGCCGCCGAGCATGGTCAGCGGCGGCGGCAGCTCGAAGCGCGACGCCGACGCGCGGATCTCGCGCACGACGCCGCGCACCGAGCGGGTCGGCGCGCAGGTCCACCGCACCTCGGCCGTCGAGCCGATCTCGAGCCGCGTGCGCGACAGGTCCTCCTCCGTCAGCACCACGCGCAGGAAGCGGTGGTCCGAGTGCACCTGGAACAGCTCTTCGCCCTGCTGCAGGAAGCGGCCGGTGAGGCTCGCGGGGTCGGCGGCGGCGACCGTGCCGTCCGCGGTGGCCGTCAGGCGCAGCGACGCGAGGCGCTCGTCGAGCTCGGCGACGCTCGCGCCGAGATACGAGATGCGCGCCCGGTGGATCGAGGCCTGGGTCGGAACGACCAGCTCGATCGCGTCGAAGCCCTCGCGCTCGGCGAGCAGTTCGCCCGCGAGGCGCAGCCGCCGCATCTCGAGTTCGGGGTTGGACAGGCGGCAGAGCGTGTCGCCGGCGGCGACGACGTCCCCGCGGGCGACCGGCACGGCGGTGACGAAGCCGCCGACCGGCGCGCGCACCGACTGGCGGGTGCGCGGGTCGAGCACGCCCGGCGCGACGATCGACCACGAGATCGGCGTGAGCGCGCCGAGCAGGGGCACGACCGAGACCAGCGCGAGCGCGACGCGGCGGCCGCGGGTCCGGTACGGCACCGTCGCCGGGTCGCGCCACAGGGAGAGCAGGAGGCCGAGCGCCGGCCGCGCGATCAGCGCCCAGGCGAACACCGCGCCGAGCACCATGCCGGCGGCCGGCCACTGCATGACCATCAGGCCCGTCAGCACGAACGCGAGCAGCAGCCGGTACGCGAACGACGCCGGCCCGTACAGCGCGTACAGCCAGCGCTCGGACCGGGAGTACTTCAGCGCGGGCCTGGGCTTGCCGAGCGCGATGCGGTTGGCGACGCCGGCGAGGAACGCCTGCGCCCGCTGCTGCAGGTTGAACACGCCGACCAGGTCGCTGAACAGGTAGTAGCCGTCGTACTTCATCAGCGGGTTGACGTTGAACAACACCGTGACGAGGCTCGCGAGGGCGACCACGTTGAGCGCGAAGTCGTGCACCAGCCCTTCGGTCGTCCCTGCCCACACCAGCGCCGCGCCTGCGGCGACGAACGACTCGAAGTACATGCCCGCGACGCCGACGACGACGCGCTGCCGCGCGCGCGGCAATCGCCACGACGCGCCGGCGTCGACGTAGGCGCACGGCGTCATCATGATCATCTGCACGCCCATCTCGGGCACCGACGCGCCGAAGCTCTTGGCGGCGTAGGCGTGCCCGAACTCGTGCAGCACCTTGAGGCCGACCAGCGTCAGCCACAGGAGCGGCAGGTTGTGCAGCGCCAGGAGGCCGGTCGACTCGGCGAACAGCTCGTCGAAGCGGCCGACGCACTTCCAGCCGACCAGGCCCATCAGCGCGAGCCAGACGACGAGGCCCGGAGCGCGGAACAGCCACGACACGCAGCGCCGGGTGCGCTGCAGGAACGCGTCGGGGTTCCAGACCGGGATGCGGTGGCTGATCAGCAGCCGATACCACGGCCCGCGGCGCGCGGCCTCGCGTTCGCGCATGCGCTCGAAGGCGACGTTGCCGCCGGTGATCGGCAGGTGTAGCAGGCCGATGCCGTGCAGCCAGAGCACGAACTTGTAGAAGCCCTGGCGGTCGTCCTCGGAGTCGTCGAGCAGGCCGCGCTCGACGAGGTGCCGCAGCGTCTCGCCGAGCGTGCGCTGCCGCACGATCGCGGTGAGGATGCGGTAGTCGTCGGGTTCGAACGCGTGGTTGCGGAACGACACCGGGTCGTGCACGACGTAGCGGGGGCCGCCGCGCGTCTGCTGCCGCGTGACGAACAGGTCCGAGCGCAGGTTGACCCGCAGCGGGCTGAGGACGCGTTCGGTTCTGGTGGTCTCGGCCATGGCCCCGGGCGCGTCTACAGCCAGAAGTTGAGGTGCAGCCAGTCGGTGACGCGGTGGCTCAGCACCCACCACGCGGAGCGCGGGCCGCCGTCGATGCGCGCGGTGCCCTCCATGCCCGGGGGCAGGAGCGCCAGGTCGATGTCGACGTCCGCTTCGCCGAGGAAGACGTTGCGCTCGTCGACGATCGTGCTCGACGGCGCGATCGACAGGGCGCGCAGCGGGTGCGGCTGGTCGGGCCGGGCCGTCGTGGCGAAGTCCGCCTGCAGGCAGTCGCGCGCCGCGAGCACGAGGTGCTCGGGGATGCGCAGCTCGATCGACGCGCGGTCGTAGCGCGCCAGCTCGAACAGCGGCACGCCGAGCTCGAGGCGGCTGCCGAGCTCCTCGCGCAGGTCGCCGTCGAGGATCAGGCCGTCGTGCGGCGCGCGGATCTGGGCCTGCGCGATGCTGGCGTCGACGATCGCGAGCTGGGCCTCGAGGCTCTTCTTCTTGGCTTCGTGCACGCGCACGAGGCCGGCGTCGCGGTTGGCCACCGCCTGGTCGATCAGCGCCGCGAGCGACTCGATCTCGGCGTTGAGCTCCGCGCGCTGCAGGAAGTCGTCGCTCGCGTCGATCGCCGCGAGCAGCTGGCCCTGCCGCACGCGGTCGCCGGGCCGGACGAACAGCTCGGCGAGCACGCCGGAGCGCGGGCACGCGATCGTGCGGCGGTCCGTCGCCTTGACGGTGCACGGCACCGTGAAGGTGTGGTGCAGGGTGCCGAACGCGAGCCACGCGACGGCGCCGGCCATGGCCGCGGTCAGCCCCAGCACGCGCAGCGGCCCGCGGCTGCCGAGCCGGCGCACGCCGCGGCGCAGGATGTCGGCGGCGTGACGGGTCAGCGTGCGGTTGGCCGCCTGCGACAGCGGCACGAGCGCGGCGTAGCCCGACAGCTCCTCGGCCATCAGCACGACCTGTTCGCGGGTCAGCCGCGAGCCGCCGCCCTGGCTCATCGACACGACCGCGACGATCTCGCCCATGCAGACCAGCGGGAAGGAGGCGACCGGGTTGCCGTGCGCCTGGCTGCTCCACTGCGCGTGCAGCCGGCAGTCGTCCAGCACTTCGTCCGAGCGCGGCGCGTAGACCACCGGCTCGCCCCGGTCGAGGCACTCCTCCATCGCGGCGCGGACCGCCATGACGCCCGGGTTCGCGGCCCGCAGGTCGTCGACGCCGCTCATCGCGGCGATGCGCACGCGGCCGCGGTGCACGAAGCCGACGGCGGCGAGCTCGAGCCCGTAGCGCGTCTCGAGATCGGCGAGGATCGCGTAGGCGAGCCGGACGGGGTGGTCGGCCTCCTCCGTCGGCCGCATCTCCCGGCGCTCGGCGGCGCGCTGTTCGCGGCCGCCGCCCTGGTCGAGCAGCAGCGACAGGTAGCCGAGCACCGCCTCGAGCTGCGTCATCACCTGCAGCGCGCGGCCGCGGTCGCAGGGCGGGACGACGACCGCCGCGCCGCCGGACGGCTCCGCGCCCTGGTCGTACATGACGACGGTCGCGAGCAGCAGCTCGCTCTGGCCGGGCTTGAGGCGCACGCAACGGGCCTCCTCCGACGAGACCGACTCCCACAGCGCCTGGTTGATGCGCTCGCGATCGCCGGTGTCGATCTGGTCCTCGTCGCCGCTCCACTCCTCGGACAGCACGTGCACGCCGAGCCGCGTGTGCACGACGGCGTAGATCGCGCCCAGCCGCTGGCCGATCCGCTGCAGCGCCTCGGCGAGCGCGCGGTTCGTCGGCCGGTTCCGGAACAGCCCGCGCAGCTCGCACTGCAGCGCGCTGAGACTGGTCGCCGCCGTCGTGGCGCGGCGCGCCGTCCCGCCGACGTTGGCCGTGCCTTCGCTCACGGCTCGTCGCGTGCGAACAGGGCCTCGACGTCGAGCGGCGAGGTGAAGCGGAACTGCACTTCGAACGAGCGGTCGCCGAGCATCGCGCAGCGCGAGCACACGGCGAGCGTCGGCGGGACGTCGAGCACGCGCTCGTCGAAGCGCAGCAGGAAGACGCTGCCGACCATGACCGGGGAGACGGCGAGGCCGGTCAGGCCGGTGTCGCACAGCTCGCTGGTCGAGACCTCGGCGATCATCGCCTGGCGGTCGCAGGCGTTGCCCGCCCAGACCTCGATGCGCGCGCGCACGCGGTGCGACGCCGACGCGCGCACGGCCGCGACGTTGGTGCGGCAGCGGACCTCGAGTTCGTCCAGCAGGTCGCTCTCGTCCTGTCCGGTGGAGCTGGTGCGGAAGTCGTGCGTCATCGGATCACTTGCCCGGCTTGCTCGGCGGCTCGGCATCGAGCGGCTCGATGGTCATCTTCTGCCCCGTCTTCCACGTCAGGTCGCCGTTGTCGACCGAGGCGCGGATCGTGAAGCTGTGGCTCGACGCCGTCGACTTGGGCGACACGAACAGCACGGTGGCGACGCGGGTGTCGTCCGGGCGAACCGCCGGCGCGACGAGCGCCCTGCCGCCCTTGACGAACAGGTGTTGCTCGTTGATCGGGCACTCGAACTCGATCCAGAGCGGGTCGAGGCTCATGACCTCGACGACCGGCGCGAACTTCTCGACCGCCTCTCCGACGCCGCGCAGCCGCTGCGTGACCACGCCGGCGAACGGACTCGTCACGGTGCGCTGGGCGAGCAGCGGGCGCGCCTGCGCGCGCGCGTTCTGCGCCTGGGCGCGTTCGAGCCGGGCCTGCTCGAGGCGGAGCCGCGCGAGCTCGACCTCGTGCAGCTGGTCCTGCAGGTCGCGTTCGCTGCTGATGTCCTTGTTACGCAGGTCGCGCACGCGCTCCGCCTGCTGTTCGGCGTGCGCCAGCGCCGCGGCCGCGCGCCGCTCCGACAGGTCCGACGACGCGAGCGCCTCGAGCCGCTCGACCTCGAGCTGCTCGAGCGTCGAGTTGAGCCGGAACAGCACGTCGTCGGCGTCCACGCGGTCGCCGTCGGCGACCGGCACCTCGACGATCTTGCCGGCCTGCTCGGGCGACACGGTGGCCACCTTGCTCGGCACGGTGATGCCGACGAACGACGCGCGCGGTCCCGGCCGCTCCGGCGGCGGGATCGCGCCACAGAGCACGGCCAGCCAGAAGGCGAGCAGCTGGGGTGTCGGCGTCATCCCCGGGTCTATCGGGAAGACGCGAAGTCGCTGCTTTAGAGGAACTTGCGTGGCCCCGGACCCGGCGGTGGCACCGGCGTCACGACGCCCGCCCGCGGCGCCCGGTGTGGGCCCCGAAGAACGCCAGCAGCGTCGCCCACAGCTTGCCGACGCCGCGGCTCTGGCCGTCACCGTCGTCGCCGTCGTCGGTCCAACGAGGCGTCGGCCTGCCAGCGCGGATGCCGTCTTCGGTCATCCGTGGGTCAGGACGCAATCGGTGCATGTGAAGCCCCAACCCGCCGCCGCGTTGAGATTGCACGAGTTGCCCGGGTCGGTGATGTAGAACAGCTCGAAGAGCGACGTTCCACAATCCAGTGTCTGGTCGTCGTAGTGAAACGTGTCCGTGGAGCCAGGACTGTACACTTCCGTGCCTGGGATACACTGGTCGTTGATCCTGCCGCGGCGATAGACGGTGCACGCGGACCCGCTCGCGATCGTCACCTGAAAGGTGCCGCTCATGGCGCACGGAGTTTCGCTGCACGGCGACGTCGTCCCGGTGCACGTTCCGCTTCCTACGCTGGCGTCGGTGGCCACGATCGTGATGCAACTGCTGTTCGAGTATGGCCCGGTCTTGCTGCCGAAGCAGCCTGTGCATTCTTGAACTCGAAAGCTGGCTCGGCCGGGGTCTTCGGGTTCGACTTCGATGCGCGAAGCGATGGAAACGAGTCCAAAGGACGACAGGAAAACTGCCAGAACGGATTTCACGGTCTGGTCTCCTTGCGAGGATGACTACCGCACGGAGTGTTGCCGGACGAAGTTGCACACGCTTTCACGGCGCAACTGATTCAGCAGGTGGATTCGAAACGTGGCGTCGTCGATCTCAGGAACGTCGCCCGGAGGGATCCTCACGGTGTGAACGATCTGACCCCCACCGTCGCGGTGCATGAAGCGATTGGAGACGATCTCGTCGGGATGCGTCTTGTCGTCCCACGGTCCGCGAAAGTCCCCGGCCGCACGACGCTCGGTTTCGTCTACCTCGAACGCTTGGTACGCGCCCCGTTCCATTCGTTCCAGCGCGATCCTGTGACCCAGCGTACGACGGGCAGTGGCCTCCACCCGGATCTGATCGGTGACATCCGACCACATCCTGAACAGTTCCGCCCATTGCTCGTCGGTCTTCAGGACGACGTCCGTATCCGGCAGAACGCCCAGGCGAACCGCACGAGCCAGCATCTCGCGGTGCTCGGGTAGAGCGGCTCGCACCCCGACTGTCGATGCACCGGGCTCGAGACGGACTTCCGAGCGTTCCGGCACGGGGCTCGCTGACTCGGACGCTGGATACTTCGCGTGCTCCTGCGCGTCGGGGCGCGATGGCTCGTCGCGATCGTCTGCCCGGCTGTCGAGGGAAGAGGCGCTGCTGTTCGGCGGAGCCTGCGGGTCGTGGCGTCCGAGCGCCCAGATGACAGCGAAGCCGACTACCAGCAAGAACAGGCTGCGCATCATGTCTGACTCAGGGTTCGGTCGAGCCGTCGGACCGGTGAGCAACGTTCAGGGCCGATGGCCCAGGGGCGGTGAACCGGCTCCGGCGATCCTTCAACCGGATGAGTGGGGGGGGGGACGTTTTTGGGCCAGCGTCAGACGCATCAACGCCCGCTGGAAGACGCGCCGTAGGCCAGAGCGATCCATGCCGAGCATCCTCGCGGCACGGTGCAGGGACGATCCGGACCGTGCGAGGACCTGCACGACCTCGAACTGCTTCCGGGTCAGCAACGGGCGACATGCTTCCAGGCCGGAAGCGAGCCGAGCACGGATTTCGGCAGCGCGAGTGGCCGCAAGCGTCTCGAGCGAATCCACGGTCGGGTCCCGTCGGCCCGACTCGCCCGGGCCTTTCGCGAGTCTCTTCGCGGTGTTCGCGCCGACCGCGAAGGCCCAGGATCGGGGGCTGCGGACGTCGGCGCCCCCGGCGTAGTTGCGGAGCAGCCATTGATACGAGGCTTCCTCGACGGCGTCCGCAACGACTTGTCGGCGGCGCGTGACCGAGCGAGCTCCCGCCCGCGCCGCAGCGCGGACTTCGCGTTCCGTTTCGCGATCGTCCGTCTCCCGCATGTCCGGTAGCGAACCATCGCCTCAGTTCGGTCGCAAGGGGGGCGCCCGGACGCGCGCGCCGGTCAGGGCAGCATCCGTCTCGACGTCACGACGCCCGCCCGCGGCGTCCGGTCTGGGCCCCGAAGAACGCCAGCAGCGTCGCCCACAGCTTGCCGACGCCGCGGCTCTGGCCGTCGCCGTCGTCGCCGGCGTCGACCTGCTCCGTCACCACGGCCTGCTGGTCGATCGACAGCGAGCGGCTGGTGATGCCGACCGGCTGCACCTGCACCGTCACCTCCTGCACGACGCGCTCGTTGCCGCGCACGATCTCGACCTCGAAGACGAGCTCTTCCTCCACGAACACCTCGGGCATGCGCACGCGCAGCACGCCGCCTTCGGCCTTGCCGAGGTCGAGCGGCGTGCCGGCCACCTGCGTCCAGCGCGCGTCGTCGAGGGCTCCAGCGGTCGCCGCCGTGTCGAGGCGGGCGTTCAACGTGACCTCGTCGCCGGCGTCGGCGAGCACGAGGTCGGGCGGCGCGAAGCGCGTGCTGCCGGTGCCGGAGCCGACCGGCTCCTCCGGCAGCGTGCCGGTCACGAGGAAGTCCGAGCGGTCCCGTTCGACCTCGTCCTCGCTGGACTCCGAGTCGATGCCGGCGTCCGCCACCGGCGTCGTGTCGTTCCCTCCGTCGTCGTCGAGCTGCGTGGCCGCGGACAGCTGCTCGAACGTCGACTCCGGCAGCTCCGTGTCGCCCGGCGCCGAAGGCGCCGTCGGCGCGGTCACGACCGGCACGAATCCGCTGGGGAAGGTCGGCGCCGGCAGCGCCGCGGGGGTCTGCGGCTCCTCGGTCACCTCCGGCTCGCTCGCCGGGGCGTCGTTCCGGGGCGCGGTCGCCGGCTGTGCCGGCTGGACCGTCGGTTCGGGCGCGGCCTGCTCGGCCGGTTCGACCGGGACCACGACGACCTGGCTCGTGGTCGCGTTGCCGTCCGACACGTCGACGCGGAACGTCAGGTTGGTGGTCGACGCGACGTCCGGCGCGACGAACTGCAGCAGCGGCCGGTCGTTGGCCGGCAGCACGACCTGCGGTCCGGCCACCTGCGTCCACCGGTAGGTCAACGCGTCGCCGTCGGGGTCGCGCGCCGCGGCGCCCAGCATCATGGGCTGGCCGGAGGTGGCGCCAGGCATCGCCTGCACGGACACCTGCGGCGCCGCGTTCGGCGCGATCACGACGCGCACGGTGTCGAACGCGGTGGTCGTGCCGTCGTCGACGCCGACGACGAACTGCAGGATCGCGCCGTCGGTGGCGACCGGCGCGGTGAACGTCGGGTTCGCGATGTTGGGATCGCTGAGCGCCACCGTCGGGCCGCCGACCTGCTGCCATCGGTAGGTCAACGGCCGGTTCTCGGGGTCGGAGCCGGTCGCGGACAGCTGCACGTCGGCGCGGGCGCGCACGACCCGGTCGGCGCCGGCGTCGACGGTCGGCGCGTCGTCGTCGGCGTTGACGAACACGCTGACCGTGTCGCTCGCCTGCGTCGTGCCGTCGCCGACCGTCAGCACGAAGTCGAGCTGCGTGTTGGCGACCAGGTCCGGGGCGTCGAACGCGAGCACCGGCCCGTTCGCGCCGACCATCTGCACGGTCGGGCCGCCGACCTGGGTCCAGCGGTAGCTCAGCGGCTGGCCTTCGGGGTCGGTGCTGGCGCGTCCGGTCAGGGTGACGAGGTCGCCTTCGTTGGCGACCTGGTCGAGGCAGATCGGAAGAGCGGCGTGTAGGGAAAGAGTGTAG
>CALKYL010000468.1 GCA_938003515.1 uncultured bacterium | reverse complement strand
CCGCGCCGGGCGGCGGCCAGCAGCGCCGAGCGCTCGATCCCGCGCCGCGCCGGCTCGCCCGCGAGCAGCTCGGCGAGCAGGAGGCCGAGCGCGTGCACGTCGGTGCGCGCGTCCGTCGGCCGCCCTTCGGCCTGTTCGGGCGCGAGGTAGCGCGGCGTGCCGAGCAGATCGCCGGTCGCCGTCAACGTCGCGTCCGCGTCGTCGTGGACGAGTCCGAAGTCGACGACGACCGGGGTGCCGTCCGGCTGCAGCACGACGTTCTGCGGCTTGAGGTCGCGATGACAGAGCCCGGCGTCGTGCATCGACGCGATCGCGTCGGCGACGTCGCGTACGACCTCGGCGGCGCGGCGCCACGGCAGGGCGCCGACGTCCGCGAGCGAGCGGCCGGCGACGAAGTCCATCACGAGCCACGGCACGCCGTCCGCCGTGCCGACGTCGTGCACGCCGACGATCCCGGGATGGCGCAGCCGCCGCAGCACGTCGGCCTCGCGCTGGAAGCGCTGCAACGCGCGTGGCTGCAGCAGCGCGACGACCGACATGCGCTTCAAGGCCAGCCGGCGGCCGCCGCGCGTCACCTCGTAGACGACGCCCATGCCACCGCGGCCGAGCTCGCGATCGACGCGGTAGGGGCCGATGGTCTCCGGCATCGGCTCGATGTCCGCGCCCAGCGCGCCGGCGACCTCGTCGCAGGCGCGCAGGCTGTCCAGCAGGCCCGCGGGCGCGTCGGGGTGTTCGGCGGCGAAGCGTTCCGCCGTGAGCGCCGGCTCGAACGTGCGTCGCTCGAGAAACCGCTCGACGAGCGCCTCGAGGCCGCTGTCGTCGCGCCCTCTCACGGTCGCCTGCCGACGGCGACGGCCATGCGCGCGAGGGCGCGCTGGTAGAGCTTCGACGTCGCTTCCGGTGACTTGCCGAGAGCGCGTGCTGCTTCCTCGTTGGAACAGCCCTGCACGGTGCGCAGCAGCACGGCCTCGCGCATCGGCTCCGGCAGCCGATGCAGCGCACGCTCGAGCGCGTCGTAGCGTTCGTGGTCGAGGTAGCGCTCGGTGCCGCCCGCCGGCAGACGCGCGAGCAGCGAGTCCGACATCGGCACGTCGCCCCGACGACGCTGCGCGCCGAAGAAGTTCCCCTTCTGGCGGATCTTGTTCAGTACGCAGACGTGGAGGTAGCGGCCGAGCGCGCCGTCGTCTCGCGGCCGGAAACGCTCGAGATCGCCGAGCGCCTGGCGCACGACGCTGTGCAGGATGTCCTCGGACTGCAGTCGCGCGCGCAGTCCGGATCCGAGGCGGCAGCGGATCGTGAACAGCAGGCGGTCGCGGTAGCGGAGGTAGAGGTCGTTCCACGCCTCGCCGTCGCCGCTCTGGATGCGCGCGAGCAGTTCCAGGGAGCCTGCGCTGCCGCTCGACATGGCCTTCATGCTACCGGGCTATTGCACCTGCAAGAGCAACGCCGGGCCGCTGCTGAACGACAGGGCGCCCGGGTTGCACGGGCCGAGCCACAGGCCGAGCGGTTGACACACGAGCTCGACGGCCCGGAGCGACGGATCGGCCGGCGGCTGGAACACGAACGACCCGACGCCCGCGGCATCGCACAGGTAGAGGTCGGTGACGAACCACGGCGCGATCGCGTCGACGTACAGCTCGGTCGGCCCGGGCAGGTACAGCGCGCCGTAGCCGGCGACGGGCTCGCCGAACAGCCACAGGCCGATGCCGTTCGGGTTGTTGTTCGTGACGGTGATCGTCGCCGCGCTGCCGCCGACCGCGACCGGTCCGTCGATGGCGACGTCGTGCACGCCGAGGCAGCCCGCGGAGCCGGTGCCGTAGCGCAGCACCCCGGCATGTCCGTTCGCGACGATCATCGCGCCGTCGACGGCGGCACCGGGGGCGCCGATCGGCGTGGCCTGCACCAGGACCGTGTCCGGCGCGGCCAGCTGGATCGGGATCCGGACGCGTTGAGCCATCGGCACGTTGACGGTCGACTGACCCGCGGCGGTCTGCGCGCCGCTCCACGTGACCTGCACGACCAGGTCGTCGTTGCCGACGTTGTAGATCGACGTGTCGACGTGCAGCGGGAACTGCGCGGCGTACGCGAACTGCAGCGCGGGCGTGCCGACCTCGGGGACGACCGCGCCCGGCAGGACGATCGGCGGCGGCGAGAACAGGTCGGCGAGCACGACGCCCGGATCGAGCAGCACCGTGTCGCAGCGCAGGACGGTGGGGCCGTCGGTGACGAACAGCGGGCCGTTCCCCGCCGGGTTCTGCGTCAGGTCGAGCACGGCGCCGGGCGCCATGTCGATCTCGAGCGGGCCGCCCGAGACGACCGCCGCGCCGTTCCGGTGCTGGAACGAGGCCGTCGCGCCGGCGCGGCCGCGCACGTAGTGCTTGCGTGTCTCGAGGGTCTCCTGCGTCCAGCTCTCGACGCGCACGATCCAGTCGCGCGCGCCCGGCGGGCCGACCTCGGCGACGTGGTAGCGCTTCTGGAACGAGTCGGACGAGCCGTCGTCGCACGTCGTCGTCACGCTCAGGTCCTCGAACGAGTAGCGCGAGCCGTCGGTGAAGGTCAGCGTGACGAAGCAGTTCGTCGTCTTCCGGATGCACCGCGGCGACGAGCTGGTCACCTCGGTCCCGGTCCTGCAGAAGCCCGAGTACGACCAGAGACCGGGGAACAGGTAGAAGGGGCCGGGCTGTGGGAACGGCGGACCGGTGAGGTGCTCGAACGAGCCGTTCGGCTCGAGGTAGTACAGCAGGTGGCTCAGGTAGGCGTCGATCGTCGGCGGCGACGTCGAGAAGTCCTGCATGCGGGCGAACTGGTCGGCGAGCGTGTCGGTCGCCGAGCCCTGGGGCGTCGCTCTCGCGTCGACACCGAGGGCGAGGATCGTGAGGGAACAGAGCAGCGAACGGAGGGCGGACATCGGGGTCATCTCCGGGAAGGGGGAAGCGGGACGCCTCCCCGAGTCGGAGCGCCGGGCCCGGCGGGACAGGGATCTCGAGAAAACGCGACGCCGGGCCGGGGCGCCGGTCCCGCTCCTGCTCGGTCCGCCGACGCGGGCTCGACACCCGCCCGCCGGCGGCTCGCGGCGCTCTCCCGCTCGCGCCGAGCCGGAGCCGCGGCGGGGACCGGCAGCGACGTCCGGCTAGAACACCCCGACGGTCAGCTCGAGCGCGTTCGTCGCGGTCACCTCGAGCGCGCCGCTGGTCGCGAGCGAGACCATCTGGGCGCGGAAGACCGAGCCCGCGAGCGTCGGATCGTCCGGCAGGTCCAGCTGCGTCGACGCGCCGCCCGCCACGGCCGTCTGCAGGCCGAGGAGAAGGGGCTGCACGTGCAGCGTGCAGCCGGGCAGCGCGGTCGGGAACACCACGGCCAGCGGCAGCGACGTCGGCTGCAGGCCGAGCACGTCGACGACCAGAGCACCGCCGGGGAAGCCGGTCCCGTCCGCGCGCCACGCCGCGCCGGTCCAAGGCAGCGAAGCCGTCAGCGCGTCGTCGTCGCAGCCGGCACCGGCCGTCATCGTCGTCGCGGGGCACGTCGAGCGGAGCTGCGCGAGCGCGACCGACGCCTGGTTGCCGACCGCGAAGAAGCCGCCGCCACACAAGAGATCCCCGTCGACGTCGAGTTCGACGGTCAGGAACGAGCCGTCCGGATCCGCGCCGAGCGCGCTCCAGCTGGCGCCGTCCCAGCGGGCCAGGCGCGTCGTCGCCGCGACGGCGCTCGGGAAGAACCCGGCGACCGCGAGGTCGCCGTTCGGCAGCACCGCCATGTCGAAGAACCCGACCGGGCCGGTTCCGGCGGCGGGCCCGACCTGGGTCCAGGCGGCGCCGTCCCAACGGAGCACGCGGTTCTCCGGACCGCTCGCACCGATCGCGAACTCACCCGCGGCGAACGTGTGCGGGCCGTCGACCGCGATCGTGTCGACCGGGCCGGGCGGGAATCCGATCGCGCTCCACGAGCTGCCGTTCCAGCGGAACGCGCCGGGCATCGACGGGCCGAACCAACCGCACGCCGAGACGGTGCCGTCGGGCGCGACGAGCAGCTGGTTGACCTTGCTCAGCACGTTGGATGGCGGCAAGCCGGCGTCCATCGCCACCCAGGCCGTGCCGGTCCACCTCGCGACGTGGATGGCCGCGGTCGTGCCCACGAAGGAGAAGTCGCCCGCAGCCAACAGCTCGCCCGTCGGCAGCACGGCGAGGTCGAGCACGCTGCCGGGACTGGAGCCCTTCATGAAGGTGCCCCCGAGCGTCGTCCACGACGCGCCGTCCCAGCGCACGACCTCGCTGGGCCTGCTGGCCGGCGACTCCACGGAAGCCAGCACGTCGCCGTTCGCGGCGATCGCGACCGCCTGGGCTCCCGGCGCGAGCGGCGGCGGGAGCGGCGTCAGCGAGTCGCCGTTCCACAGCCCGACGGAGGTCGTCCCGGTCGGCGAGGCCGGATCGCGGAACCGTCCGCTGACGACGATCGTGCCGCCGCGGCGGTAGATGTCCTCCACGCGGCCGATCGTCCAGTCGCCGAAGCCGGACCAGCCGGTGCCGTCCCACCGCGCGATGTTGCGCGCGAAGACCGGCTGGTTGGCGTCGGGTTCGAGGAAGCGGCCGCCCATGACGAGGTCGCCGTTCGGCAGCGTCACGAACGACCGCACGGTTCCCGGCAGCTCGGACGAGATCGGGGACCACGAGGTGCCATCCCACCGCTGCACGCCGTTCGTCTCCGGCCAGTAGGAACCCACGAACACGTCGCCGTTCGCCGCGGCGATCAGCGCTCCCGGCACGAACGGCAGGCCCGACCCGAGCGCGCTCCAGGTTCCGGCGACCCAGCGGGCCACGCGCACGACCGGGACGCCGCCGGCCGACGCGAAGTTGCCGCCGACGACGAACCCGCCCGCCGGCAGCGCGGCCAGCGCCCCCGAGCCGTATTGGAAGCCGCCGCCGAGCGCGTCCCAGCCGGTGCCGTCCCACAGGGCGATCTGGCTGCACGCGACGCCGCCTGCGTTGGTGAACCCACCGGTGACGACGAGGTCGCCGTTGGTCAGCACCGCCATGTTCACGACGTAGCCATCGAGGCCGCCGGCGAGCGCCGACCACGCGGCTCCGTCCCAGCGCGCGACGCGGTTCGCGACCACGCCGCCGACGACGACGAAGCGTCCGCCGGCGATCAGGTCGCCGTTCGGCAGGAGCGCGAGCGCTTCCACGTCCTGGTCCGCGCCCGAACCGAGCCCCGACCACGTGCTGCCGTCCCACCGCGCGATGCGGTCGGCGGCGACGCCGCCGATCGACGTGAACGCGCCCGCGACGACGAGGTCGCCGTTCGGCATCTGCTGGATGGCGTACACGCGGTCGTTCGCGTCGCCGATCGACGACCACGCGCCCGTCGCCGGGTCCAGGACGGCGAGATGCTGCACGACCGTGCGGCCGGCGACGGTGAGGAACCCGCCGGCGACGATGCGTTCGGTCAGCGGGCCGGCGCCGTCGGGATCCCAGAGCCCGAGGCTCTCGATCGTGCCGTTGGTCCCGGGCAGCCCGTCGCCGGCGCGCCATTCGTTGGAGCACTGGGCCGACACGGGATCCGCCGATCCGAGCGAGAGCGCCGCGAGCGCGGCCGAAACGAGTGTCCTTGCCATGGGTTGCGGTCGGCTTTCGCGGCCGGGTGTGCCGCCGGTTCCGCGGGCGTCTAGTATGGACCGGCTCGCCGCGTCACGCATGGATCCCACGCGATCGCCGAGTCGGCGGTCTCCTTCGCGGCTCCGGAGGGCGCTCGCGGCGCGGCGTGCGCGTACCCGGGCAGGCGTCAGCCCCCGATCGTGCGCGCGAGGCCGTTGCTGAGCACGGCGAAGCCGAGGAAGCTGCCGTTCGAGTCGAGCGCGAGCGCCTGTTCGTAGACGACCACGCCGCGCAGCGCCGTCGACCGGGGCACGTCCCATGTCAGGGTCGCGAAGCCGCTCTGGGAGCTCGCGGCGACGTCGATCAGGAGCGGGCGCTGCACCAGCTGTCGGCATCCGCCGGGCAGCGCCACGTTCGCCGGTGCGAGATCGGCGAACAGGACGACCGGCGCGTTCGCGCGGACCACGTCGACCTCGCTGATGACCGTCGCGCCCAGGTCGGGCAGGTTGCCGGCTCCGAGCCGCGCGATGCCGCCGGAGCCCGAACAACCGGACCCGTAGACGCTGTTGCTGGCGGGGGTCGTCGTCAGCACTTGGTCGCACCACGGTTGGCCATGGGCGAGGATGGCGTCGCGAGAGCTGTCGTAGACGAGGCGGAAGAACGGAAGGTCCACCTGGGGTGCCGGCAGCGTCTGCCACGTCGCGCCGTCGTAGCGGAAGAAAGCCTGCGTCGTGGACCCGGCGGCGACGCGACCGACGAGCACCACCCCCAGCGAAGGGTGTCCGGCGATGCGCGGGAACAGCAACGGCGGCACCGATCCCGCCGCCCGGGTCCAGGTCACGCCGTCGTAGCGCCATGCGTCGGGTGCCGCGACGTTGCCGACGACGCGCACGAGGAACGTCGTGCCGACACTCGGATCGAAGCACATCGCCGGCAGCTCCGTGGGCGGCGGCATCGTGAGCGGCGAGGCCGTCGTCCACGTGCTGCCGTCCCAGAGCCAGGTCTCGTTGGCGAGGGGGCCGGGCACGCTGCCGGCGGCGACGAACAGCACGGTTCGGCCGAGCACCGGGTCGAAGCTCAGCGTCGCCGGTTGCGTGGGGCCGACCGCGTTGAGCGGCGACCACGCGACCCCGTCATAAGCCCACGTCGCGCCGTTCGGCGTCAGACCGATGACGCCGTTGTTCGGATGCCACCCGATCTGCACGATGCTCGCCGCTCCGAGGCCGACCGTGGTCACGGTCCGCCACTGGTAGCCGTCGAACTCGTGGACCTCCGAGCCGAACGACTGCCGGCACGACACCGCGACGGTGACCCCGCGCGAGAAGTCGTGCGTCCAGGCGTTCGACGACGGGTAGCAGACCCCGTAGAACTCCACGGCGAAGCTGCCGACCGCGTCGCGCCGCAGCGTGACCCATGGATTGCCGTAGGCGTCCTCGCCGCCGTAGACGAAGAGCCCGCCGGGCTCGGCCGCGATGGAGTGACGAGCCAGTCCTCGCGGCAGCGGTGGGGCCGGCACCCAGTCGGAGCCGGACCATTCGTGCACCTGCTCGATGCAGTCGTTGCCGGTGCCCGCGAGGGCCAGGTGGCCGCCGGTGAGGACGACGCGCCCGATCGTCGGATCCGTGGTCAGCTGATGCCGCACGCGCGGCCACGGCACCGTCGGTGGGGACACCTGGGTCGCACCGATGCCGTCGTAACGGAACGTGCGGTCGCTCGTGGCGGCGCCGGACCGTCCGCCGAACAGCAGCACGTCCTGGTTCTGCGGGTCGTAGGCGATGCGGGCCGCGCGCAGCGGCAGACCGTTGACCAGCAGCGGGGCACCGACGGGCTGCCACGAGCCCGCGATGTCGTATTCCCAGAACTGTCCGCTGTCGAACAGGACCATGACGTTCCGCGCCTCGTCCCAGCACAGGCTCGGCTCGTCGGCGTCCTGCCACGTCGCGGTCGGGACGGGCAGCCAGTCGCGCCCGTCGTAGAGCCATGTCGCGCCGCCGCCGGTGCAGAGCATCGTCGCGCGCCGCATGGGGTGCCAGGCGACCTGAAGACTCTCGGACACGGAGACCGCCGGGGTCGGTCCACCCGGCTCGCGCAGCACCCACTCGCCGCCGACGCGCTCCCAGGTGCGGAACCCGCTGCCCGAGAGGAACACGTCGTTGCTGACGCAGACCGTGCGGTCGCGATCGACGTCGCGGCACATCGCGACGTCCCGGGGAGCCGGCCGTGCCGTGCCGGCGATCGTCTGCCACTGCTGGGCGCCGCCGGGGCACGCCAGGATCGCCAGCAGGGATGCGGACGATCCGCCGATGAGCCAAGATCGAGAGGTGCGCATGGCGGGGAATATGTGCGTTCGGCGGGGCGGGTAACCGATGGTCGGTCCCGGCCTCGGGATCGGTCCGAGGCGGGCGTTCAGAGCGCCGGCCGCAGGATCAGCTCCGGCTGCTGGAGCACGACGTCGTCCGGGAAGTGGCCTGCTAGGAACCGTTGGGTCTCCGGCGCATCCGGGGCGGAGCGCAACAGGTCTGCGCGTCGCTCCACGAGCGCGAGACGCTGATCGTACGGCATCCCGTTGAAGCGATCCGCGACCATGCCAGCGGCGAGGGCGCGTTGGTGCGAGAGGAAGCGCTCCGAGTTCGCGACGCCGTAGTGCTCGCTGTGTCGCAGCACGAGCTGGACGAAGACGGTCCGGCCGTTCCTCGACCACGGCATCCGGAAGATCGTCGCGCCGGGCGCGCGCCGCCAGACTCCGTCTGCTTCGACGAAGAACGTGCCCGCTTCGACCGCGCGCTCGCAGGCGGTGAACAGCTCGGTCTCGCGGTCGTATTCGCCCCAACGACGCTGCTGGTCCGGGTCGTTCTCGTCGAAGTGCAGCAGCAGGTCGTCGAGCTGCTGCCTGCAACCCGCGGCGAGCCGCCGGCAGCGCGCGCGCAGCTCCGCGCGCTCCGATTCGTCGAGCGTCGGCAGGGGCACGATGTCGTCGGGCAGCGCGTTCGCGGGCTCCCGGTCCGAAGGGTCGTCCGGAGGTTCGGCCACGACGAAGCGGATCGCGTTGCCGCGCTCGAGCTCCGCGAGCCAACGATCGGACGAAGCCACGTCGATGCGTGGCGGCGGGCCCGCCGAGGCATTCGACGGGCGGGCCGGCGCAGGCTCGTCACCGAGCCGCGCCAGCAGGCCGGATCCGATCGTGCCGACGAGCAGCAGACCGGCCGCGATGGTCCAGATTCGCATGGTTCTTTTCGCTCACTGGGGCTGGACAGGGGCGCCCGCTCCACCGGTCGCCGTGAGCTCCGCGCACCCGGCGCACTGCAGGTCGACCGTGTAGCTCGCGACCGGCGCGAGGCCGAGCTGCGCCATGACGTTCACCGCGCCGGAGCTGGTCGTCTGGGTCTGCGGTGCTTGGAGCTTCGCGCATTCGGCCGTGAAGTTCAGATTCACGTCGACGGTCGTGTTGACCTTGCGCGCGACGGGGAACGTGGTGCCTCCCTGCACGTAGACGCCGTCGCAGGCCGAGCCGGTGATCGAGACCTTCACCTTGCCCGTGAATCGGCAGACGCTCGCTTCCTTGGTGTCGCAGCGCGTACCGACCTTCTCGCACGCGCCGCCGGTCGCTTTCGGCTCCATCGGGATCAGCAGCACGCTGCCGCTTCCCGCCGCGCACGACCACGAGTGTTCGAGGTCGTTGGTGTCCTCGGTGTAGCTCGCTTTGCAGCCACAGCCCGCGGCCTGGCCTTGTGGCACGACCACGTAGACGAGAGCGGGTGAGGGTGCCGCTGCTGCGGCGTCCGGTGCGGGGCCGAACGAACAAAGGAGCAGCATCGGGAGGAGAGCAGCAGTGCGTGTAGAGGTCATGGACGTGGGGAACGGGTCGTGGGTTCGGTGGTCGCGGGTCGGCGGACGAGCCCGCCGACCGTGGCGCCGCGATCGACATCCCTCGAATGGCCCGCTCGTCTCCGAAATCGGGGTCGTGGCGAGGCCCAGCCTCGCCGTGCGCGGCTCCGGCGTCGCGCGAGGGAGTCGCCGCCCCGGCCTGGCCCGGGCCCCGGCACCTGCGCGCTGCCGTTCGCGAATAGTCCGCGGTGCCGCGCGGCAAGGAAGCGCGCCATGAGCGCACCCGCAGACGTCGCTCCGCGAACCGCATGCGCCGGGCACGCGGGCCCCTCCCCGGACGGCCGCGGGCGGCCGCGACGCTTCTGGCCGTGCCGGTGCACGTCCCCGGCCGCGCCGGCGCACCCCGACGCGGCGCCCGGTGCCGCACCCGTGCTCGCGCCAACGGTTCCTCCCGCGCCTCCGGCGCCGACCCGCCGCCGCGCGGCGCGCGATTCGTCGGTCGGCTTCGCGGGCATCGCGGCCCTCGGCGGCGCGTTCGCCGGCTTCTTGTCGTACGGCCAGAACCCCGATCCGTTGACGACCGCCCTGGCGGTCTGCCTGACGCTCGTCGGCGTCTGGGTCGGGCTGCACGTGCTGCGGGCCGTGTTCCGCCTCGGCGTCCTGGCCGGCAAGATCGCGATCCCGGTCACCGCGGTCCTGCTGCTCGGCAACGCGCTCGACTGGGGCTGGGCCGAGACCGCGACCGACTGGCTGCTGGCGGCGGGCCGGCGCGGGTTCGAGGTCGCCGAGCGCGTGTGGGCGGCCTGCCGCGGCGCGTGACGCGGGGCGGTGGCCGGCCGCGCGATCGGGCGCATTGACCGCCCGCGCGTGAGCCGCGAGCATCTCGGCCATGGCGCGTCTCGTCTGTGGCCTCGTGCTGTTCGCCTGTTCCGGGCTCGCGCAGGACTTCGACGAGCAGGCGTTCGCGCGCGACCTGCGCGCGATCGTGCCGGCCGGCGCCGAGCTCGCCTGGCGTTCGCTGCCGTGGCGCGCCGAGCTGCGGGCCGCGATGCTCGCGGCGAGCGAGCAACAGAAGCCGGTGCTGCTGTGGGCGATGAACGGCCATCCGCTCGGGCAGACATGAAACAACGGCGTGGTCGCCAGACGGTCGGTCTGGACGGACGCCGCGGTTCGCACGCTGCTCGACTCGTTCGTGCTGGCCGCCGACGAGGTCGGCCGCCTGCAGCGCGGCGAGGACGCCGAGTGCCGCGCGTTCCAGGGCTTCTGCGAAGGCGGCCACTACGGCGGCCGCACACAGCCTACGAGCACGCGGCAGGGCATCTACGCGCTGGCGCCGAGCGGGGTCTTGCTGGCGTCGTGCAACACGCGGAGCCCCGACCGACTGGCGCGCACGCTGCGCGAGGCGCTCGACCGCTGGCGCGAGCTGCCCGCGGAGCAGCGCGCGCTGTCGGAAGAGCGGCGGCGTGAGCTCGCCGACACCGAGCGCTTCGTCGATCGCTGCCCCGCGGACGGGCTCGTCCTGCGCGAGTACATGCGCGACCTCGATCGCCCGGTCGGCGAGGACTGGCGGACACGGGCGTGGAACGAGGACCAGGTCTGGTTCACCCGCGCGGAAGCCGCCGGCTTCGTGCCGGGATCGCTCGACGTCGGCGCGCGGCGCGACGTGCCGCGGGGGCTCGTCGAGCGGCTCGTCTGCCTGCACCTCGTCGACTCGGTGCGCGGCCAGACCCCGCCGCTGCCGGAGGACGCGGTCGAGCAGGCGCGCCTGACCAGCGCGGTCGTCGCCGTCGACGACGAGGCCGTGCACCTGCGTCTGTGGGGCGAGACGCGCGCCGAGCAGCGCGGTCGCTGGATCGCGCCGGGCGAGCCCGAAGGAGAGCGCGTGCGCGGTGTCGCGACGGCGCTGCGCGGCCGCGCCGTGTGGGACCGCGCCGCCGAGCGCTTCGTCGGGTTCGAGTTCGTCGCCGTCGGCGAGCGCTGGGGTGCGACGCAGTACAACGAGCGCCGGCAGGACCCGGGACCGTCGAAGATCGGCTTCGCGTTCGTGCTGGCCGACGACGACACGCAGCGCGTCGCGCCGGCGTTCTACTGGCGCTACCGCTTCGACGACGGCCGGGACGGGCCTCGATAGGGCGGCGGCAACCGGCCTCGGATCGCGCCACGCCGCGGTGCAGCCGCGGCCGTCGACCAATGGTCGGTGGAGACCGGCTCGCCGTCCGGGATCGTTCGCAGCCGCGGAGGCGAACGCGCGCCGCGACGCGATCCTGCGTCCGCCCCTGGTCGTTCCGGAGGCCGAGACCACCCCGTCGTCCGGCTCCAACGGGCCCACGCGCGCGAGGCGTGCGCTTCGAGCGCGGCGCCCGTTCCGTCGCGACGACCTGCAGGAGGTCGCCTGCGGGAACGAGGATCGACGACGCGAACGACGGGTTCGTGCCTTCTAGCGCAGCACGGTCGCGCCGTTGGCGCCGGTGATCGCGCCCACGGCCAGGCTGTCGCCGTCGAGCGACACGCTGATCCCGAAGAACCCGCTGGCCGGGTTGGCCGCCTTCAGGAACGCCGTCTGGTTCCACGTGGTGCCGTCGCGCACGAACAAGATCGGAAGAGCGTCGTGTAGGGAAAGAGTGTAGATCTCGGTGGTCGC
>CALKYL010000467.1 GCA_938003515.1 uncultured bacterium | reverse complement strand
CTCCTCGGCGGCATGTCTCAACCAGGCGTGCCGGATACGAGATATGCAGCGCGCCGCCGCCCGTTCGTGGCCGCGCTTCGCGCTGACCTCGGCGAGCTCCTTCCAGACCTCGTCGGAGTCCAGCCCGCGCTCGATCGAGCGGTGCAGGGTGGCATAACGTTGCTGCGGCGTGACCCCGACCGGGGTGGCATGACTCTCCAGATGCACGGACTGCTCCTTGTTCCTGTCGTTGTCCAGGACATTGCGGCGCTCCGTGATCGGCCGCGTGCGTCGCGCGCTTGACGCGCGCGTCTCGCGTCGGGACGCCGGCCGCGGCCGCGGAGCGACGAAAGTCGCGGCCGGGCTGAAGCCCCGGGCGGCGCGCGGTCGATGGCATCGGGGAATCGCCTTCCCCGGAGGAATCGCCATGACCGTCGTGAACGTGAGCAGCGCCGTCGTCTTCGCGCTCGTCGCCGGTGGCGCGTGCTGCCCACAGCTCGTCGCGCAGGCCATCACGGTGCCCGCGTTGATGCAGGGCGTCGAGGGCGGCAGCGGCAGCAACATCCCGTTCGGCAGCAGCCTCGCGTGCCGCTACCAGTGCATCTACGACGCCGAGGAGCTGCCGTGGACGGGGCCGCGCATCGTCACCGGCGTGCGAATCCGGCCCGACCTCGCGAGCGGCGCGGCGGTGCCGGCGAAGGGCTTCCTCGAGATCTCGATCCTGATGTCGACGACGCACCGCACGGCGGCAGACGCGAGCGCGGAGTTCGAGGAGAACCGCGGCAGCGACGCGACCTGGGTCGTCGAGAACCGCGTCGTGCAGCTTCCGTCGCAGCCGGCGCTGCCGCCGCAGTCGCCGGGCCCGCGTCCGGCGAACGTCGAGTTCTCGTTCGACGAGCTGTGGGCCTACGGGCTGACGCCCGCGACGACGTCGCAGCCGGCACCTGCCAACCTGCTGATCGAGATCTGGATCCACTCGCAGCCGAGCGGCGCCTACCGCGTCGACAACCTCAGCTCGTGCACCGCGCCGACGGCCAGCTTCGGCACCGTCGGCCCCGCGTGCGCGGTCCCGGGCAACCCCCCGGTCGAGCTGACCGGCGACCTGTCGATGCTCGCGGGGCAGAACTACTCGTGGCGGGTCGCCCACGGGCCGCCGTCGATGCCGTTCTTCGTCGCGCTCAACCTGACCGACCAGGGCGGGCTGTTCGGCAATCCGGCGTGGCCGCTGCCGTATCCGATGTTCGACCCGCAGAACCCGTCGCAGCCGTCGCCCGCGCTCGCGCCGCTGCTGTGGTCCGCGCCCGACTGCTGGCTCAACGTCGACCCGGCGGTCACGCTCGGCGGCAGCTGCGACGCCAGCGGCGTCGGCCAGGCGGTCGGCGTGCTGCCGCCCGGTCGATCGGTCGTCGGCACGACCTTCTACGCCCAGGCGATCCTGCTGGCGCCGACCGCCAACCCGCTGCGCTTCGTCACCACGCTCGGCCGCAGCACGACGGTGTGCGGCCCGCTCGGCGTCGCGCGCGTCTACGCGTTCTACAGCACGCTCGGCACGCCGCCGCCGCCTGCCCCTTCGTCGGGCACCGTGCAGCAGGGTGTCGGGCTGATCCTCGAAGTGTTCTGACGGTCGGGGGCTACCGGGGGGGCGGGCTCGATCCCTTGCCCCGGGGCGTTCCGGGGCCGACACTGTTCGGCCCATGAAGGTCCTCCTGTGCCGTCCGCGCGGCTTCTGCGCCGGAGTCGAGCGCGCGATCGAGACGGTCGAGCGCGCGCTCGAGAAGTACGGCCGACCGGTCTACGTGCGGCACGAGATCGTGCACAACAAGGTCGTCGTGCGCGACCTCGAGCAGAAGGGCGCGGTGTTCGTCGAGGACCTGTCCACGGTGCCCGCGGGCAGCCACGTGATCTTCAGCGCGCACGGCGTCGCGCCCGAGGTCTTCCGCCAGGCCGACCGCTACCGGCTGCACGCGATCGACGCGACCTGCCCGCTCGTGACCAAGGTGCACGTCGAGGCGCGCCGCTTCGCCGCGAAGGGCTACACGATCCTGCTGATCGGCCACGAGGAGCACGTCGAGGTCGAAGGCGTCGTCGGCGAGGCGCCGGATCGCACGATCGTGGTCGCGACCGAGGAGGAGGCCGAGCAGGTCCAGGTGCCGGACCCCGACAAGGTCGGCGTGCTGACGCAGACGACGTTGAGCGTCGACGAAGCGATGCGCGTGCTCGCCGTGCTGAAGCGGCGGTTCCCGCGGCTGACGACGCCGCGCAAGGAGGACATCTGCTACGCGACGACCAACCGCCAGATGGCGGTCAAGAGCCTGCGTGGCGACGTCGACCTGTGGCTGGTCATCGGGGATCCGATGAGCAGCAACTCCAACCGGCTGCGCGAGCTCGGCGCCGGCTCGGGCGTGCCGGCCTACCTCGTGCTCGGCCCCGACGAGCTGCGCCCCGAGTGGTTCGAGGGCGTCGGCGCGGTCGGGATCACGTCCGGCGCGAGCACGCCGGAGAGCAGCGTGCGCGACGTCGTGGAGCGCCTGCGCGAGCTCGGCGCGACGTCGGTCGACGAGGTCGACGGCATCCCCGAGACGATCGAATTCAGCCTGCCCCTCGAGCTCCGGTAGCGGCGCGAGCGATCGCAGCAATCGCCCACGCTGGAGCCTGAGAGCGCTCAGGAGATCGCAAGCGAGCCCTCAAACGGCAACGTGCTGATCGTCGACGACAGTCCCGATGCGCGCAACATGCTCAAGCTGCACCTGGAGACTGTCGGCAATCAAGTGGTCGTGGCTCCCGACGGCCGGACGGCGATCGATACCGCACGAAAACATCGGCCCCGCGCCGTGCTGCTCGATTTGACCCTGCCCGACATGAGCGGACATGAAGTCGCGCGGCAGCTCAGACAGCTTGACGAGACAAGAGAATCGCTGCTGATTGCCGTTTCAGGCCATGGCTCTGCAGAGGACCGCCGAAAGTCGCAGGAGGCGGGATTCGATCACCATCTGCAGAAGCCGGTCGACCTCGACGACCTCGAGAAACTACTGTCACAGGCGCCGGCGAGCTGAGTTCGCCGCGGCCGTTCGATTCCGATGGATCGCGGGTCAGGGCGCGTGTTCCGACGTGCCAGCACCGGACGCTTCGATTGCACCTCGAGCGGCCGCCCCCGACCGCTGTTCCGGCCGATACGGAAAACGCTGTTCGACCATCCCGACCGACCAGACGCGAGAAAGGCCGCAAGCGATTGCGCTCACGGCCTTCGCAAGTGCCTCCACAAGGACTCGAACCTTGAACCTACTGATTAAGAGTCAGTTGCTC
>CALKYL010000466.1 GCA_938003515.1 uncultured bacterium | reverse complement strand
GCGTCGCGAGCAGCAGCGCGGCCGCGATCCACGGGGTCGCGCGGTGCTGGCGGGTGCGGCGGCGGGTACGGGGCATCGGAAGGCGGGTGGCAGAGCCTCGGCCACGGGCTATCGGCTGTCAAGCGGCCCGGCCTGCGGGCGACCGGGGCACGGTGCGGTGTGTCTCTCCGATGTCTTCCGTCCGCAGCCGCGCTGGCCCCGCCGCCGGGCGCACTTAGGATCGCGCGCTTGCCATGCGCGCGTTCCGCCCGTTCGTCTCCTTCCCCGCCCGCCTGCGCACGATCCTGGTCGCGGCCGCGCCGCTCGCCCCCGTCGCCGCCCAGGTCCCGAGCCCGGTCGAAGCGTTCGGCCACGAGATCGGCGCCGACCACGAGCTCGTCGACTACGTCGACATGGTGCGCTACTTCCGGGCGGTCGAACGGGCGAGCGACCGCGTGCGCCTCGCCGACATCGGCCCGACCAGCTACGGCCAGCGCATGACGATGGCCGTGATCACGTCGCCCGACAACCACGCGCGGATCGCGCGTCTGCGCGCGATCAGCACGTCGCTGGCGCACGGCCGGGGCGTCGACGCCGCGCGGGCGCGCGAGCTCGCCGCCGAGGGCTGCGCGGTCGTGTGGATCGACGGCGGCCTGCACGCGACCGAGACGATCGCCGGCCAGAACATCGTCGAGCTGGTCTACCGCATGGCGTCGCGCGACGACGCCGAGGTGCGCCGTATCCTCGACGAGGTCGTGCTGCTCGTCTGCCCCGTCAATCCCGACGGCTACGAGCTCGTCTGCAAGGCCTACCGCGCCACGAAGAGCACGCAGACGCCGGTGCTCTACCAGCGCTACGTCGGCCACGACAACAACCGCGACTTCTACGCGTGCAACCAGCTGGAGGCGCAGAACGTCAGCCGCGTCTTCTACCGCGAGTGGTGCCCGCAGATCGTCTACAACCACCACCAGACGGCGCCGCGCGGCACGATCATCTTCACGCCGCCGTTCCGCGACCCGTTCAACTACCAGATCGACCCGCTGGTCGTGCGCGGCATCGAGATCGTCGCGGCGCACATGAACCACCGCTTCGCGCTCGAGCAGAAGCCGGGCGTGATCTCGCGCAGCGGCGCGTCGTACTCGGCGTGGTGGAACGGCGGCCTGCGTTCGACGACCTACTTCCACAACATGATCGGCATCCTGACCGAGTCGTTCGGTCGGCCCGAGCCGACGCCGATCGAGCAGCCGACCGGGCGCCGGCTGCCGTTCCACGACTACCCGGACCCGGTGCCGAGCCAGACCTGGCACGCGCGGCAGACGGTCGAGTACCTGCAGACGGCGAACCTCGCGATCCTCGACTACGCCGCGAAGCACAAGCAGGACCTGCTGCTCGGCGCGTACACGATGGCGGCCCGCGCGATCGAGAAGGGCGGCCGCGACCACTGGACCCCGACGCCGCGGCTCGTCGCCGAGGCCGAACGCCGCGAGGACGACTCGGTGTGGAGCGATCCGGCGTGGCGCGACCCGCGCGCGTACGTGCTGCGCCGCGACCAGCCGGACTGGTCCGCCGTGCTGCGCTTCGCGCGTTCGCTGTGGCACTGCGGCGTCGAGCTGCACCGCACGACGGCGCCGTTCGCGCTCGGCGGAGCGACGATCCCGTCCGGCTCGCTGGTCGTGCGCTGCGACCAGGCCTACCGCGCCCACGTGCTCGACATGTTCGAGCCGCAGTGGCACCCCGACGACGTGCGCGACGGCAAGCCGGTGCCGCCGTACGACGCGGCCGGCTGGACGATGGCCCTGCAGACGGGCGTCGACGTCGTGCGCTGCTTCGAGGAGCCGGACGCGCCGCTCGAGCCCGTCGTCGAGCTGCCGCGCTTCGCGGCGCCCCCGCCGGCCGTGTCGACGGCCGGCTGGCGCATCGACGCGCGCGACAGCCACGCGGTCGCCGCGGTCAACCGGCTGCTCGAGGCCGGCTGCGAGGTCTCGTGGTCGGACGACGGTCACTACCTG
>CALKYL010000465.1 GCA_938003515.1 uncultured bacterium | reverse complement strand
TATGGTTGAGGAGATAATTTGGCGCCGTTTCATCCCCGGCGAAGCGCGCTACACGGGCCCGGTGCGCGGCGTCGACGTGGCGCCCTCGCTGCGGGACGGCGAGGCCGGCGTCGCGACGTTCCACTCGGAGACCGGCTCGGAGTTCCGCTGGCTGCCGCTGCGCGACGCGTTGCCCGGCGGCGACGGCGCCCTGCTGGTCACCGGCGACGCCGCGGCCGGCGTGCGCCTGACGCTCACCTTCGCGGCGCGGAGCCAGCACGCGCCGCACTGCTACCTCTCGCGCCAGGAGATCTAGGTCACGGCGACGAACGGCCGCTCGACGGCGATCGTGACCCTGCCCGGCGCGGTGCACCGCGTCCGACTCGACCTGCCGACCGACCACGACCGCGCCGGGCCGCTGCGGCTGCAGCGCGTCGACGACCGACAGTGGCTGCCGATGCTGCACGGCACCGCCGGCGTCACGCTGGTGCGCGGAACCGAGCTGGCGCTGCAGCTCGGGGCCGGCAGCTACGAGCTGCAGGACGCCTTGCGGCCCGAGCTGCGCCAGCGCTTCGAGGTGCCGGCGGTCGAGGTCGTGGAGCTCAGCGCCGAGCTGGCACGGGCTCGAGCCGGCCGCCAGTGAAGCGGAACAGGCTCGGCGAGACCGGGTGGGCCGCACGATCCGCGAGCGCCTCGGTCGTGGCCATCAGCGACGCGAGGTCCTGGCCCCCCTCCGGCCCCGCCCACAGCGTGTCGCGATCCGGCACGGCGACGAGCAGCCCTTCGGTGCGGTCGAGCAGCAGGAGCCGCGAGGCGTCGAAGCCGTCGCCGGACTGCAGCAGCACCGGGTCCGCGCCGGCGCCCTCGAGGCCGTTGCGGCCGAGGCGCTCGAGGTTCCCGAGCGCGAGGTTGTGCACGTCGGCCACGTCGCGCTGCCAGCGCTGCAGGTGCGCGCGGCAGACGAACACCATGCACGACGCGTCGTCGACGACGTAGACGACGACGAGTTCGTCGTTCAGCGGCGTCGAGACCAGGCCCGAATCGCCGAAGGTCCCCTGCTGCTCGAGCCAGGCGCGGCTGCGCACCTGCGGCAGCAGGTGCTGCGCGGCGGCTGCGAACTCGATCTGGTCGGCGCGGTCGAGGCCGACCTCGCGGATGTCCGCGACGAGGCGCGCGACCATGCGCGGGAACGCCTCCGGATAGGCCTCCGCGTGCCGGAACGCCTCGTAGAGCCCGACCGGCGTCTCCTGGCCGTCGACCCACAACAGACAGGCGAAGCGATCCGGCAGCAGTCCCAGGAAGCGGACCCCGGGGTGCGCTGCCGCGAGTTCGTTCTCGAGCCGCAGCACGAAGGCCGCCACCTCGGGCGGATGACGCAGCGAGCCGCGTCGCAGCCGGTGGTGCAGCGCCGCGAAGACCATCGCGAGCGCGCCCCAGCCGAGTCCGATCCACAGCCACATGAAGCGGCTATCGGCCGCGAAGCGGGGCCGCCTTGCGGCCCGCTTCGGCAGCGGTCCAGGGATCGCCCGACGACGGAAACTCGACCGTCCAGCTTCCCGCAGCGGCACGAGAGTAGGCAGGACGGCGGACGCGTCAATCGCAGCGACACCGGAATCCGAATCCTTACACTTGCGTTGCCGGGACCCTCCGGAAATCGGAGACTCTCCCGGGTTCCGGAGAACCGGGTGACGACCGACGGAGACCTGCCGCAGTTCCGACTGCTGATCCTCGGCGCGGGATCCGTGCGTACCGTGGCCCTCGTCGGCACCCGCTGGGTCATCGGCCGGGCGGCGGACTGCGCGATCCAGCTGCGCGACCCGACCGTCAGCCGGCGCCAACTGCTGCTCGAACGGCAGGGCGACACGTTCCGCTTCCAGGACCTCGGCAGCGCGAACCCGGTGATGCTCGACGGCAAGCCCGCGCGTCAAGGCGAGCTCACCCCGGGCCGCACGCTGACGATCGGCCTGACGCGGCTGGTGCTCGAGCGGCGGCGGCAGCCCGCGCCGGTCGCGACCGACGGCGGCGCGACCGTGATCCTGTCGCGCGAGGTCATCGACGACGAGCTGCCGGCGGTCGACGACCGCGGCACGCTGCCCGCGACCGCGGCCCGCGTGCTCGAACGCATCGAGTGGACGTTCGCCGACCTCGGCGACCTCGCCGACGCCGCCGAGCCGCTGCTCGACCTCGCGCGCAACCTCACCGGCCGAGGCGCCGGGTGGATCGCGCGCTTCCGCGAGCAGGGCGAGCTCGAGACGCTCGCCGCGGTCGGCTCCGACGCGTCGGTCGCGCGCCCCGCGCTGCCGCAGTCCGCGATCGACGAAGCGCGCCGCATCGGCGCGCCGCACCTGCTGACCACGCAGGAGCAGGGCCGCGACCGGAGCCGGCTGCTGATCCCGCTCGGCGACGCACCCGGCGGACTGCTCGTGCTCGAGGACGCGGCGAAGGGCGCTCCCGCGGGTCAGGAGCTGCTGCGCCTGGCGCGCGCGCTCGGGGCCGTGGTCTGGCACCGCCTGCAGGAGACCGCCGAACGCGCGCGGCTGCGCGACGAGCTCGAGCGGCTGCGCTTCCACGGCACGTCGGCCCACAACGCCCTGCTCGCCAGCACCCGACTGCAGGCCGCGCGCGCACAGCTGCGGGCGGTGGCGGGCGGCGACGGCCCCGTCGTGCTCGTCGGGGAGCCGGGCACGGAGCAGGAGGACCTGGCCCGCTACCTGCACGCCGAGAGCCCGCGCCGCGCGCTGCCGTTCGCGACCTGGGACGCGGCGCGGGTCCCTGCCGGACAGGACCCGCGCGATCCGTTCGGCTTGCACGCCGGCCGCGGCGTGCTCGCCCGCGCGGCCGGCGGCACGCTGTTCGTCGATCGTGCGCCGAGCCTGACCGCCGAGGCGCAGCAGCGGCTGGTCGAGAGCCTGGGGGCCACACCGCGCCCGCCGCGCCTTGTCCTGGCTTCGCCCGTCGACCCGACCGCCGACCCGCCCGCGCCGGGGTGGGCGGCCGCGCTGCGCGATCGGTCCGTCGTGGACGTGGTGCTCGTGCCGCCGCTGCGCAACGACGCGCGGGACGTGCTGGCCCTCGCGGAGCTGTTCCTGTCCGAGCTCGGCGCCAACCCCGACGGCTCCCCGCGGCTCTTGACCGAGCGCGCCAAGCGGCTGCTGACGGCGCACGCCTGGCCGGGCAACACACGCGAACTCCGGCTGGTGGTCGAAGCCGCCGCCGCCGCCGCAGGCGGCCAGCCGATCGCGCCGCGGCACCTGCCGGCGGAGCTGGGCGGCGACCCGGCCGACGCCCCGCAGGGCCTGCCGACGCTGGAGGACGTCGAGCGCGAGCACATCCGGCTCGTGATGCAGCGCACCGGCGGCGTGCGCGCGCGCGCCGCGCAGGTGCTCGGGATCGCCGCGTCGACGCTCTACGAGAAGCTGAAGAAGTACCGGATCGAACCCTGACCGGCGCGCGGGCCGGGGCGCGCCCGGCGCCGGCTGGCCTCCACGCGGCGGGTTCGCCATGATCCGGGGATGCCCGGCGTGCGCCGCATCTACCTCGACAACGCAGCGACGACGCGACCGGCGCGCGCGGTCGTCGAGCGCATGGCCGAGGTGCAGCGGGAGCTGTTCGGGAATCCCAGCAGCGCGCACGCCTTCGGGCCGCCCGCGAAGCGCGCGCTCGACGACGCGCGCGAGTTCCTGCGCGGGTCGCTCGGCGCCGCCCGGCTCGTGTTCACCTCCGGCGGCAGCGAAGCCGACCTCTTGGGCGTCGTCGGCGCCGCCGCGGCGCGTCCGCCTGGTCGCGTCTTGATGGCGAAGAGCGACCACCCCGCGATCCTCGCGTGCGGCCCGCTCTTGCGCCGCCACCGGCACCAGGTCAGCGAACTGCCGGTGACGCGCGACGGCGACATCGCGCCGGAGACGCTGTTCGACGCGCTCGGCGCGGACGTGCGGGTCGTCGCGCTGATGTACGGCCACAACGAGCTCGGCACGCTGTGCGAGCTGCGCGAGCTGGTCGAACTCACCCGGCGGACCGCGCCGGACGCCCACGTGCACGTGGACGTCGTGCAGACCTACGGCAAGCTGCCGTTCGACCTCGACGCGTTCGACGTCGACTCGGCCGCGGTCTCGGGCCACAAGTTCCACGGCCCGCGCGGCGCCGGCTGCCTCGCGCTGTCGAGCACCGCGGACGTCGCCCCGGTGCAGCCGGCCGGCGGCCAGGAGGCGGGCTTGCGCGGCGGCACCGAGAACGTCGCGGGCGCGGTCGGCCTCGCCGTCGCCGCCGAGGCGGCGCTGACCCATCGGGCGCAGACGGCCGCCCACACCGCGATGCTCGCCGACCGCGTGTTCGCCGCCGTGCGGGACGCGGTCCCGGCAGCCGAGCGCCTGGGCCATCCCGAGCGGCGGCTGCCGCACGTGCTGTCGATGCGCCTGCCCGACGTGGTCGGCGAGACGCTGATGCTGCGCTGCGACGCGCGCGGGGTCGCGTTCTCGATCGGCTCGGCGTGCCACGGTGGCAAGGACGCCGAGAACCCGGTGCTCGCGGCGATCGGCCTCGATCGACGCGCCGCACGCGAGGTCGTGCGCCTGTCGTTCAGCGGCGAGACGACCGTCGAAGAAGCCGACGCCGCCGCGGCGATCGTCGCCGACGAAGCGCGGCGCCTCGGCGCCGAGGCACCGCCGGCCGGAGCGAAGCGGCGGTGAGCGGCGGCGGCAAGACCCCGGCGATGGCGCAGTATGCGGGCGAGAAGGAGCGCGATCCGGAGGCGCTGCTGTTGTTCCGCATGGGCGACTTATACGAGCTGTTCTTAGACGACGCAAAGACGGCGGCGAAGGCGCTCGGCATCACGCTGACGAGCCGCGGCAAGGACGAGAAGGCGATCCCGATGGCCGGCGTGCCCGTGCGCGCGGTCGACGGCTACCTGCGCCGGCTGGTGCAGATGGGCCACCGGGTCGCGATCTGCGAGCAGCTGCAGGACCCGCGCGAAGCCAAGGGCGTCGTCGACCGCGCGGTCGTCCGGGTCGTGACCCCGGGCACGGTGACCGAGGACAACCTGCTCGACGGCCGCCGTCCCAACCACCTCGCCGCGGTCGCCGTCGGCCGCGAGCGCTGCGGCGTGGCGTGGGTCGAGCTGTCGACGGGCGCCTTCTTCGTGCACGAGGTCGCGCCCACGCGGCTCGCGGACGAGCTCGCGCGGATCGAGCCGGCCGAGGTCCTGCTCAGCGAGGAGCTGCGCGGCGAGGCGCGGGACTGGCTCCCGAGCACGACCACCCCGGTCGCGTTCCGCGCCGCCTACGACTTCGGCAGCGACGGCGGCGCGCGGCTCCTGCAGCAGCACTTCGGCACCGCGACGCTCGGCGGCTTCGGCATCGAGCAGGCGCCGCTGGCGATCGGGGCCGCGGGCGCCCTCGTCGCCTACCTGCAGGAGACCCAGCAGGGCGCCCTGCCGAACCTGCGGCGCATCGAAGCCTGGCGCGACGGCGCGTTCCTCGGCCTCGACCGCACGACGCGGCAGAGCCTCGAGCTGGTGCAGACGATGCGCGGCGGCGAAGGCACGCCGCTGCTCGCGATCCTCGACCGCGCCGACACGCCGATGGGCGCCCGGCGCCTGCGCGCGTGGCTGCTCGCTCCGCTCGCGCAGCTACCGGCGATCGAACGCCGGAAGTCTGCCGTCG
The DNA here is from genome assembly GCA_938003515.1 of uncultured bacterium. The sequence continues at coordinate 2,485 of CALKYL010000465.1, read as the reverse complement.
CCGAGCTCGCCGAGGACGGCGAGCTGCGCGGCCTCGTCAAGGGCCAGCTGGCGCAGGTGCTCGACCTCGAGCGGCTGTCGTCGCGGGCGGCGTTCGGCCGGGCCAACGGCCGCGACCTCGTCGGCCTGCGGCTCAGCCTCGAGCGGCTGCCGCCGGTCTGCGAGCGCCTCGCCGAGTGCCGGAGCCCGATGTTGCGCGAGCTCGGGGAAGCCATCGACCCGCTCGTGGAGCTCCGCGACGCGATCGCGGCCACGCTCGTCGACGAGCCGCCCCAGACGGTGCGCGACGGGGGCCTCGTGCGCCCCGGCCACGACGCGGAGCTCGACGAGCTGCGCGAGCTCGCCCGCGACAGCACCGCGTGGCTGGCCCGCTACCAGCAGCAGCTCGTCGAGCGCACCGGCATCCAGACGCTCAAGGTCGGCTTCAACCGGGTGTTCGGCTACTACATCGAGGTCACGCACGCCCACCGCGGCGTCGAGCTGCCGGCCGACTTCGCGCGCAAGCAGACGACCAAGAACGCCGAACGCTACGTCACCGACGACCTGCGCGCGTTCGAGAGCAAGATCCTCAAGGCCGAGGAGAACGGCAAGGCGCTCGAATACGAGCTGTTCGCACGGCTGCGGGACCGCGTCGCGGCCGCCGTCGACCTGGTGCTGACGAGCGCGCACGCGCGCCGCGACCGCAACGCGTGTAGATCTCTCGCGACGGCGGCGCTTGAAAAAAACTACTGCCGGCCGCAGCTCGACGAGTCGCTCGTGCTGCGGCTCGAGGACGCGCGCCACCCCGTGCTCGAGGCGACGCACGCCGCGGGGTCCTTCGTCGCCAACGACACCGACCTCGCGGCGCCCGAGCGCAGCCTCGTGCTGCTGACCGGCCCCAACATGGCCGGCAAGTCGACGTGGATCCGGCAGAACGCCCTGATCGTGATCATGGCGCAGATCGGCGGCTTCGTGCCGGCGCGCTCGGCGCACATCGGCCTCGTCGACCGTGTCTTCACCCGGGTCGGCGGCGCCGACGACATCAGCCGCGGGGCGTCGACGTTCATGGTCGAGATGACCGAGACCGCGAACATCCTCAACAACGCGACCGAGCGCAGCCTGGTCGTGCTCGACGAGGTCGGCCGCGGCACGAGCACCTACGACGGCATGTCGCTCGCGTGGGCGATCGCGGAGGACCTGCACGACCGCGTGCGCTGCCGCGCGCTGTTCGCCACCCACTACCACCAGCTGATGGACCTTGCCTCCGCGGGCCGCGGCATCGTCAACTGCCGCGTCGCGGTGCGCGAGTGGGGCGACGAGATCGTGTTCCTGCACCGCATCGAGCAGGGCGGCACCGACCGCAGCTACGGCCTCCACGTCGCGCGGCTCGCCGGCATCCCGCGCCAGGTGCTCGCGCGCGCCGAGGAGGTGCTGCAGGAGCTCGAGGCCGAAGGCGACGACGTGCGCGAGGCGCTGGTCGCGTCGCGCGACCGCCAGCGGCCGGGCCCGCGCCAGCGCGAGCTCTTCGCGCCGCCGCCCGAGCCGATCGTCGACGAACTGCGCGACCTCGACCTCGACGGACTGACGCCGCGCGACGCCGTCGAATGGCTGCGCGCCTGGCAGGCGCGCGTGCGGCGCGGGGCCGACGAACGCCGCTGAGCGCGCCGCGTCGGCGCCGAAAAGGGCGGCCGGGGTGCGGGGCAGCGCGCCGCCGAACCGATACCCTGGCCGACGGATGAGCGCGCCGATCACCATTCGCCCCTACCGCCCAGGCGACGAGGAGTCGCTGCTCCAGGGCCACAACCGCATCTTCCCCGAGCGCTCGCTGGCGCACTGGCGGTGGAAGTTCGCCGACAACCCCACGGGCCAGGTGCACGTGATGGTCGCGGACCACGAGCGAGAAGGCATCGTCGGCGCCTACGTGACGCTGCCGGTGCACGCGAAGGTCGAAGACGACCGCCGCATCGTCGGGCAGTGCGTCGACCTCTGGGTGCTGCCCGAGCACCGGCGCCACGGCCCGCGCCCCGGCCTGTTCGTGAACCTCGGGCTCGCGCACTACGAGCAGTGGGGCAAGAAGGGCGAGCACGCCAACTCGTTCCACCACGGCTGGCCGATCGCGACGTGGCGCATCGGACAGAAGTACCTGCGCTACGAGATGGTGCGCGACTGGGACTTCCTGTTCCGCGAGGTGCCGGCCGGCGGGCTGCCCGTGCGCAGCGTGTCCGGCGAGCTCGACGTCGTGCGGGTCGCCCGATTCGGGCCCGACGTCGACGCGCTGTGGGCCGCGTTCGCCCCGACGACCCGGCTCGCGGTGATCCGCGACGCGCGCTACCTGAACTGGCGCTACGCCGACGCCCACGACGCGACCTACGAGCTCTACGAATGCCGCGAGCGCGCGACGGGCGCGCTGCGCGGCGTCGCGATCGTCGCGCTGCGGGACTTCGTGATGCCGAACACCTGCTTCGTCGTCGACTGGCTGGCGCCGGCCGACGACCTCGACGCCACGA
>CALKYL010000464.1 GCA_938003515.1 uncultured bacterium | reverse complement strand
GAGCGGCACCACGCGCACGACGTCGTCCGGCTCCGGGCCGAGCGGCACGGCCGTGCTCTGCAGGCCGCGGAACAGGTAGCACTCCGCGACGGTGATCGTGACGCTGCAGGTCGCGACCTGGCCGAGCTGGTCGGTCGCCGTGTAGACGACGTCGTAGCTGCCGACCTGGGCGTTCGTGGGCGTCCACGAGAAGTTGGACTGCGCGGTCGCGTTCGGGCCGGTGTCCGTCAGCGGCAGCGGCGGGTTGTGCGTCGCGCCGGGCGGCAGGCCGCTCACGTCGAGCGTGACCTCGTTGGCGGGCAGGCCGGTCGCCGCCTTGGCGACGACGGTGTAGTTCAGCGGCACGCCGACCGACGCCATCAGCGTCTGGCCGCACGGGCTCGGCACGTCGAAGAACGGCGCGGGCGTCGCGCACTGGAAGCTCTGGCCGCGGATGAACACGTTGGAGTCGAGCACGCTGTCGCCGGCGTCGGCGATCGCGAGCTTGATCGTGTTGACGCCGGGGTTGATCGCCGCGGTCGCCGTGAACACGACGGTCAGGCCGTCCATCTCGGTGTCGCGCGCGCCGGCGCACGGATACGGCGGCAGGCCGCCCGAGCCGCACTCGTTGTTGATGTATTCGGTGCAGTTGGGGCCGGCCCCGGCGAACGGGTTGCCGCAGTTGACGTTGTTGATCGACACCGGGTTGCCGCTGCCGGGCAGCAGCGCGATGTTGGTGCCGTTCAGGAAGAACGCGAACACGTCGTTGAAGTTCGTGTTGGCGAACTCGTTGTACTCCTCGGACGTGAACACGTACTGGAAGGAGATCGTCTGCGTGCCGGTGCACTCGAAGTCGAACTCGAGCACCGCCGCGTCGAACGTGTTCTGCGGGATCAGCGCGTTGAGGTCGGGGTCGCCCGGCTGGCCGTTGTTGGTCGTGGTGCCGCCGGCGTCGTTCGGGCCGGGCACCGACGCGATGTCGCCGGAGCTGAGGATCACCCCGTTCTCGAAGCCGATGATGCCGGAGCCGCCGGTGAAGGTGCCGCCGGCGACGGGCGCGCCGGTGTAGCTGATGTTCGACACGGTCACCCCGGGGCCGACGAGCGCGGTGACGAGGTCGGTCGCGGTCAGCGTGTTGAGGTCCGTCGTGGCGAGCGCGTCGCCGAGCTTCGGCGTGGCGTTGCTCTGTCCGGGCAGCAGGTTCGGCCGCTGGGCGAGTATCGAACCGGCCAGCGCGAGCGACAGCGCCGCGCCGACGGCGACCCGGGTGTGGACGAGGTTCATCCGTTCTCTCTCCTGTGACGAGGTGGCAAGCGAGAGGCGAGGAAGCACGGTGCTTCCCCGCCGTGCGAGTGCCAAGCCTAACGTCATCCGATCGTCACGGGCACCCCGGATCGGGAAGAACCCGCAGTTTGTCGTCGCTTGCGCCGCGCCGAGCGAAACCGGCGGCTACAACTCGTCGGGGCCGCCGACGTGGCCCAGGAACGCGCTGGCCGCAACCACGTATGGACTCGCCAGATAGACCTGGCCGGGGCCGCTGCGCCCCGGGAAGTTGCGGTTGATCGCCGAGATCGTGACCTCGTCCTTGGTGAACGACACGCCCGGGCCGGCCTTGATGCACGCGCCGCAGCTCGGGTCGATCAGCTCGACGCCGGCCTGCTCGAACAGCTGCACGTAGCCCATCTTCTCGGCGTAGTCGCGGATGCGCTGGCTGCCGAACTGGATGTAGGTCTTGGCCGCGAGCGCGCGGCCCGCGTCGAGCGCCTTCCGCACGACCTCGGCATACATGTCCATGTCCGCCTTCTTGCCGCCCGTGCACGAGCCGCCGTAGGCGATGTCGACCGCGACCTCACCGTGCTGGCGGCGGAACGCGCCGAGCGGCACGCCGTTGCGCGGGTCCCCGGGCGTGGCGACGGTCGGCTCGATCGCCGCGAGGTCGATCGCGAACGTCTTGACGTAGCTGGCGCCGGGATCGGCGCGCACGATCTGTCCGCGCAGCCGCTCGCGCTCGGTGCCGCGCAGCGCGTGGATGTGCTCGACGACGACGTCGTCGGCTTCGATGATCCCGGTGAAGCCGCCCGCCTCGACCGCCATGTTGGTCAGCGTCGCGCGCTCGTCGAGCGGCAGCGCCATCGTGCCCGGGCCGCCGAACTCGAGCACCTTGCCGATGCCGTCCCCGCTCTTGAAGAACGCGTCGCTCAAGAGGTGCAGCATCACGTCCTTGGCGGCGACGCCGGGGCGCAGCTCGCCGGTCAGCTCGACGCGCACGGACTCCGGCACCTTCACGCGCACGTCCTTGGTGAACCAGCTGTTCGCCATGTCGGTCGAGCCGACGCCGAACGCGAAGCAGCCGAGCGCCCCCGCCATGCACGTGTGGCTGTCGGTGCCGATGACCAGCTGGCCCGGCTCGGCGAGGTCCTCGATGACGATGTTGTGGCAGATGCCCTCGCTGCCGACGGTCTTGCCGCCGCGCTCGACCTCGCCGTAGAGGCGCACGCCCTGCTGGGTCGTGAAGCGCTCCTGCACGGTCGCGAGCGACGCCGCCTGCTCCTTGAGCCCCATGTCGATGTGCTTCTGGGGCATGACGCGGTCGAGGAACGTCAGGTGGTCGCGGAACGCGAACACCGAGCCGGGGTCGGTGATCTTCGCGTCCGCGCCGAGGCCCATCTTGAACAGCGCCTCGGCCATCGGCGTCACGTATTCGTGGCTGAAGCGCACGTCGGTGCGCACGAACAGGGCGTCCCCGGGCGCCACGGCGGCGACGCCCAGGCGGCCCGTCTTGGCGTCGGCGATCGCGCGCTGCGCGATGATCTTCTCGCACAGCGTCATCGGCCGCGTCTTCGTCGCCAAGGGCGGCGGCGCGGTGCGGCCGGCGAGCCGCGCCTGGTTGTAGGCGAACAGGCCGCCGTGGCGCACGATCTCGGCGGCGATGGGGTCGAGCCCCTGGGTGAACTCCTCGATCGGGATCGCCTCGCCCTTCCGGATGCGGGGGATCAGCGAGAAGTCGGTCGACGTCAACAGCCCGATGTTCTGGCAGTTCTGGCCGTAGATCTTCTCGATGTTCTTCGCGATGACGAGCCGGATGCCGGCCTTCAGCTCGCTGAACGGCGCCGTCTCGCGCGAGCTGCCGCAGCCCTTGCTGACGCCGCTGACGATCACCGAGAAGCCGCCGTCCTTGATCGCGTCCTTCTCGACGTGGCCGCCGCGCAGGCCGACCAGGCAGTAGCGCGCCAGCGTCTCGTCGTAGTAGTAGCAGACCCAGCCGGGCGTCAGCTCGTCCGTCGAGATGTTGTCGATCAGCTTCTCTGCCGGGTCGAACGGCAGGTCGACGCCGCCGTAGAGCTGGGCCTTCAGCTTGTCCGGATCCTCGGTCAGGTAGAGCACACGGCCGGGGAACTCGAGCTCGGTCTCGCGCATCTTCACCTCACACCCGCTCGAGGATCATCGCGATGCCCTGGCCGCCGCCGATGCACGCGCTGGCGCAGCCGAGCGCCTTGCCGGTCTCCTCCAGCTCGCGCAGCAGCGTCAGCAGGAGCCGCGTACCGGTCGCGCCGAGCGGGTGGCCGAGCGCGATCGCGCCGCCGTTGACGTTGCACTTGTCGCGGTCGAGCCCGAGCTCCTTCT
>CALKYL010000463.1 GCA_938003515.1 uncultured bacterium | reverse complement strand
CGCCGCTGGTCGTCTACGTGCCGGACGCCGTCGACACCGCGCCCTACGCGAACCGCGCCGAGCAGGACGGCGCCGCGGCCGGCCGCTTCGTGCTCGTCGTGCCCGACGAGAAGCGCGACAACCAGTACCTGGCCGGCCCGCACGAGACCGAACGCCACGCGGGCCCCCTGCGCGACCTGCTGCTGCAGTACGCGATCGATCCCGACCGGGTCTACATGGTCGGCTCCGGACGGGGCGGCCACGCGACGTGGGACGTCGGCCTGATGCGCTCCGAGCGCTGGGCCGGCATCTTCCCGTGCAACGGCGGCCTCGTGCACGAAGGCGGGCTGAAGGCGACCGCCGGCGTGTTCGTCGAGAACGCCAGGGACCTGAGCGTGTTCACCGTCTACAACACGACGTTCGACCACGGCATCGACTCGTGCCGCTACGCGGGGCGCCTGTTGCAGCAGTGGGGCGCGCGCTTCGAGGCGGTCGAAGAGCCGGCGATGCGGCACATGAGCGTCGCCGAGGCGATGGCGAAGCTCGACCCCGTCGTGCGCCGGGGCCACCCGCGCTCGATCACGAAGGTCTTCAACCGGCTCGCCGACGGCCGCCACTACTGGCTCGAGGCGCTGTCGCGCCGGCCGCGCGAGTGGGACCCCCGGGACCGGATCCGGATCCGCGGCGCGTGGCCGGCGGAGCGCGACGCGCAGCTCGAAGCGATCTGGACCGAGGTCCGAAGCCGGTGCGCGCGCCTCGCGGCCAAGGTCGCCGGCAACCGCATCGACGTCGAGACGCGCGGCGTCGGCCGGCTGCGTGTCTGGTTCGACCCGGAGCTGATCGACTTCGACCGCGAGGTCGACGTCGTGCTCGACGGCAAGCGGCTCCGGTCGGTGACGCCGCGCCGGCGGCTCGACGTGCTGCTCCGGCGCGTGCACGAGACCGGCGACACCGAGCGGCTCTACTGGGACTTCGTCGACCTCGACGTACGGCGACGCTGACCGCGAACGCGCGGATCGCGCGCGGCGGGAGCGTCGCCGCGCGGAACGGCCATCGAGGTCGACGCCGAGCGGCCGAACCGATCGGCCGGTTTCCTCATCGCGCGCGAACCGCGCCTTCACACGCAGGGCGACCGTATTTGCCCACCGGCTCGCACCCTCGAGCACGGCAGGCTCACCACACACGATCGCCATGCAACGAACCAAGCTCCCCCTCGCCATCCTCGCGCTAGGCCTCCCCATCGCCGTAGCGGGCGCCCAGACGCGCGTCCAGATCTTGCACGCCTCAGACCTCGAGGGCGGCGTCGACGCCGTGGCCGACGCGCCGAACTTCGCGGCGGTCGTCGAGGCCCTCGAAGCCGACGCCGCCGTCGGCGCGATCCCGTCGCTGCTCTTGTCCGCCGGTGACAACTACATCCCGGGCCCGTTCTTCTCGGCCGCTGGCGACGTCTCGCTGCGCGCCGTGCTGCAGGGCGTGCTCGGCCAGCCCGACGCCCGCGAGGGCGAGGGCCGGGTCGACGTTTCGATCATGAACCTCCTCGGCTTCGACGCGTCGGCGATCGGCAACCACGAGTTCGACGCCGGCCCCGCTGCCTACGCCGGCATCATCGGCACCGACATCCGCAACAACTTCACCCAGGCTCGCTGGCTCGGCTCGCAGTTCCCCTACCTGAGCAGCAACCTCGATTTCGGCAACGAGCCGGCGCTCAGCGGCCTGTTCACCGGCTCGATCCTGCCGAACACCGCGTTCCAGGGCTCGCTCGCCAACCTGATGGCCGCCGCCATGGCGCCGAAGATCGCGCCGGCGACGATCGTCACGCGCGGCGGCGTGCAGTTCGGCATCGTCGGGGCGACCACCCCGCTCGTCCGGACGATCTCGTCGACCGGCGGCGTCACGGTGATCGGTCCGAACAGCAACGACATGGCCGCGCTCGCCGCCGTCCTGCAGCCGCAGATCGACGCGCTGCGCAACAACGGCATCGACAAGATCGTGCTCGTCACGCACCTGCAGCAGTTCGCGCTCGAACACCAACTGACGCCGCTGCTCAGCGGCGTCGATGTCGTCATCCCCGGTGTCTCGGACCCCCTGCTCGCCGACCGCGACCACCGGCTGCGCCCCGGCGACGTCCCGGGCGGCGCCTATCCGACGTTCACGACCAACGCCGACAACGAGCCGGTGGCGCTGTTGAGCACGGCGGGTCAATACAAGTACGTGGGCCGGCTGGTCATCGACTTCGACGCCAACGGCGTGATCGTGCCGGGCAGCGTCGTCAGCGCCGAGTCGGGCGCGTTCGTCACCGACGATCAGGGCGTGATCGACCTCGCCGGCAGCCTCGCCGCGGCGTTCGCACCGGGCACCGCCGCGGCCGCCGTCAAGACGCTGACCGACGCGGTCCGCGCGATCGTCGTCGCGCGCGACGGCAACATCGTCGGCCGGGCCGACGTGTTCCTCGAGGGCCGGCGCACGCCGGTGCGCACCGAGGAGACCAACATGGGCTCGCTGACCGCCGACGCGAACCTCGCGGCCGCGCGGTCGTTCGACCCCACGGTCCTCGTCAGCCACAAGAACGGCGGCGGCATCCGCAACCCGATCGGCTCGATCGGCCCGAACGGCGAACTCGGCCCCAACGAGGCGAACCCGCTGTCGGGCAAGCAGGCCGGTGAGGTCAGCCAGCTCGACATCGAGAACTCGCTGCGCTTCAACAACGGCCTCGCGCTGCTCACGCTGACCCGCGCGCAGCTCAAGGAGGTGCTCGAGCACTCGGTCGCCGCGACCGCACCGGGCAGCACGCCGGGCCAGTTCGGCCAGTGGTCGGGCCTTTCGTTCAGCTTCGACGCCGACCGCGCCGCCGGGGACCGCGTGCGCTACGCCGCGCTGACCGGCACGTTCGTCGAGCCGGTGCTCGTGCAGGACGGCGCCGTCGTCGGCTCGACGCCGGTGCGGCTGGTCACGCTGGACTTCCTCGCCAACGGCGGCGACGCCTATCCGTTCCAGACGTTCGTCACCGCGAATCCGGCGTTCGCCAACCGCGTCGACCTCGGCGCCGCGGGCCTGCCCGCGGGTGCTTCGACGTTCGCCAACCCGGGCTCCGAGCAGGACGCGTTCGCCGAATACATGCTCGCGAACTTCGCAGCGACGCCCTACCGCGTCGCCGACGCCGGGATCGCGGACTACCAGCGCATCCAGCAGATCGGCTCCCGTCCCGGCTTCGCCGTGACGGTCAGCGGGTCGCCACTCGCGCGCGACTTCGCGATCGCGGACGCGCGGCCTTCGGCCTTCGCGATCCTCGCGGTGGGCGTGCGCGCAGGCTCGACCGACGTCGGCCTCGGCCTGCTCGGCGGCTTCCAGAACGGCGTCGACACGCTGCTGCAGCTGCCGATCGGGCTGACCGACGGCAGCGGCGCGCTGACGGTCACGCTGCCGGCGCCGGGCTACGGCCTGCGGCTCGTCGGCCAGGTCCAGCTGCTGTCGTTCGACGCCGCGGGTCTCGTGCCCGAGACCACCGAGTCGGCCGCGTTCGACATCTGATCGTCTGCGGGCCGTCGGCCGCGGTCCGCTCGGACGCCCGCCCTCGGGTCGCGCGTCCGAGCGACCACCGTCGGCTCGGCGCGCGCCGCGGGCGGGTCGACACTGCGCGGCGTGCATGCCATTGCGTCGAGGGCGCGCGGTGGGCGGCCCTGACGGAAGCGCGCGCGCCTCGGGCGCCGGATCGCGGCCCGGGACTTGCTCGCCCGGAACCTCACCCCTCCGCTGCTCGCCGCTGGTCCCCCTCCCCACCGCGAACACGATGATCCGACGCCTGCTGCTTCCCTGCGGCCTCGCCCTCCTGGTCGCCGCGACCACGCTCGTCTCCTGCCTGCAGACCCGCATGTCCGGGTCCGAATCGCTACGCACGGGTAACGCCCTGTCACCGATCGCCGACAGCGGCCTCGGCTCGCAGGCGCACTACGACCGGGTGATGTCGAGCGCCTACTGCGCGAGCTGCCACCCGGCGATCTACGCCGAGCACGAGCTCAACACCCACGGCCGCGCCTTCACCGACGAAGAGGTCCGGCTGGCGACGGGCCACTTCCAGACCGCCGACTGCATCCGCTGCCACACCCCGCGGCCGATCTTCGAGACCGGCATCGGCAACAACCCGCAGCGCCGGTTCTACGGCCTCGAGGACGGCAACTCGTGCATGACCTGCCACTGGCAGGAGGGCGTCGACTACGCGCGCTTCGTCGGCGGCGAGGAGTGCAAGACGGCGTTCGACCCGCGCGTCGGCGAGGTCGAAGCGTGCGCCACCTGCCACAAGAACCACGGCACGCCCTACCAATGGGAGAAGTCGCCGAACGGCAAGCTCGCCGGCCGCACGTGCATCGGCTGCCACATGGAGCGCGTCGAACGGCCGGTCGCGGTCGGAGGCCCCGTCCGGCGCGTCTACAGCCACGTGTTCCCGGGCGCGCGCGACGCCGCGCACGTGAGGAAGGCCTACGACTACGAGGCCGAGATCGACGGCAACGAGGTGCTGGTCGTGATCGCCAACAGCGGCGCGGGGCACAACTTCCCGACCGAGCTGCGGCAGCGCTCCGTCGAGTCGCTGATCGTCGTGCGCGACCAGGACGGCAACGAGGTCGCGCGCTCGCGCCGGGTGTTCCGCGACCCGTACCGCCGGCCCTACGGCATGACGCTGCCGACCAACAAGCAGATCCCGAGCGGTGAGGAGCGCGAGCACCGCGTGCCGCTGCCGGTCGCGAACGGCACGGTGACGTGCGAGCTGCACTACAAGTTCTACTTCCCGATCGAGGACAACCATCCGGAGCTGGCGCGGCGGCTCGAGCGGCGCGAGCTCGTGTTCACCGACGTCGAGCCCAGCGACGCCGCCGTCGAGACCGATCCGTACGTCGACGTCGCCACGCCGGAGGGCATCGACCCGCGGCTCGCCAGCCCGAGCGACCTCGGCGAGCTGGCCCAGGCGCCGGCCGGCACGGTCGAGTTCGTGATCCCGCAAGGCGACTCCCGAGAGGACATCGACGAGCTGGTCGCGCTGTTCAACTTCCAGATGCCCGAGGCCAACCGCAAGGCCATGGACCGGCTGGTCGAGATCGGCGCGCCGGCGGTGCCGGCGCTGGTCGAGGCGCTCGGCTCCTGGGACAACAAGACCTTCGGCAAGTCGATGGCGACGCTGCTCCGCATCGGCGCGCCGTCGGTCGACGCGCTGCGCCGGGCGCTGGATCACGACAACCTCTACGTGCGGCTGCACGCGCGGGAGCTGCTCGGCGAGCTGCCGGTGCCGGCCGACAAGGACCGCTTCGTCGCCGAGGTCGCCGATGGCCTGACCGCGCCGAACGCGCTCGACCGCAGCAGCACGGCGACGCTGCTGGGACGGCTCTTCGCCCGCGGGCGCGCGCCGGCGATCCGCACGCTGCTCGCCGAGTTCGACCCGGACGTCGTGCGCGCCGCCGCGCTGGCGCTCGCCGAGCTCGGCGACGCGGAGAGCGTGCCGGCGATCGACGAGGCGCGGCGACGCCACACGTTCGTCGAGATGAAGATCGACCTCGCGGTCGCGCTGGCGCGCCTCGGCTCGGCCGCCGGCGTGCCGGGCCTGCTCGCGAACCTCGACCACGACGACGACCTGATCCGCGAGCAGTGCTTCGAGGCGTTCGTCGAGATCAC